>CAKZJI010000138.1 GCA_936941515.1 uncultured Propionibacteriaceae bacterium | reverse complement strand
CGCCTTCCACCATGTCAGTCGCGTCAGCCACAGCCATCCCCTCACAGATCAGGCCGGACCCCACACACCGTTAATCAGACAGTCCCCCAAGCAGTCCAGCTTTTATTGGCGATGGTTGTTTCTGCTGCTAGATGGGTGAGGGTGGTGTGGGTATCGGAGGCTGTGTGGCATCGTGGGTGGAGCCCGGTAGAGAGGGGTGATGTCCAGTGCAGCCGGCTGTGGGTGTCTGTGAGAATCTGGATGTTGATCCCTGACCTGTGGTGTTTGCCGGAGCGCAAGGTGAGGGTGGTGGGACCAGCTCTCAGCAGGGCAGGTGGGAGGGTGTCATGGACGAGAAGGGCGTTGTCCTTCGGGACTTCCTTCAGGTTCGATATGCAGCTGGTGAGAGTATCCGCGAGGATTGCTGTCATAGCGTGGATGGCCCTGCTGATGGTTGGTTGGGACATGCCACAGCCTTCAGCTAGCTCGGCCTGGACTCGGTTACGGCGTAGATATTTCAAGGTCGCCAGTAATGATCCTTTGATCCCCTATAATCGGCGGAATCATCAGATTATCCTTGGGAACCTGGCAGTACTCTTTCGGCCGAGTGTAAGGGGCGTAGAATTGGTTGGCGGTGACGCCTGTGCCATGTATGCATGTGGCGGCTCGTTTCGGTGGGCTTTCCGCGTTTTTTATCTGAAACGAGCCGCTCTTGCGATTATTTAGACCTTAGTCTTTGATAGCACTTCTGGGTTCGCTGAATAACCCTCCGTGACTACCTTCCTAAAGGCATGAAGATCCCCCACCATCAGCCCTACCTCACCACGATCACCGGAGAGCTCAACGAACGTTCCCGAGCCACCCTCGGCTACCTCACCCCACCCGAAGCTTTCGAACGCCTCCTCGTTGCTTCCACCACTTGACACTGCCGCTACCTCATAGAACGAAGTATCGCGCAGTTGAAGACCTGGCGCATCCTCCACACCGACTACCGCCGCCCTTACGCAACCTTCGCTACCACCATCAACGCCGTCCTCGGAATCATATTCACCTACACCCCATGAATAAGCCTCCTGGTTTGCTCGTTCGTGTTGTGGGCGTTTTTCTTCCCTTGCCGATATGGGTTGGGTGAGCTCTGGCTTAGTGAGATTAGGCTCGTGAATTATGTTTTTGTAGCCTTGGTCAGTTTGGCGCCGGGCTGGGCCTGGGTCACTCGTTCGGCAGACCTGCCTGGCGAAATGCGCAAGAAAATGCTTCGCAAACCCATCCGTGGCGGAATCCGCGCACTGCTTGCATTCCTGTTTTCTATCTTTCTGTTTTCAGGGGTTGCGCTACATAGCGCGTGGTTCATTGACGATATGTGGTCTGGCCCTTCTGCCGAGCAGGGAGTGGTGTGCGTTTCCTTCTCCTCTGGGATTAAGCTGACCTCCTGGGGGACTACCTCGAAGTTCAGCAAGCCCGCAGCCGCGACTCTGGTGCATTCGTATGGGTTTCGTGAACGGATTACTTTCGGTCTAAGGGGCATAGGCGACTGGCGGACGGGCCTGGGTGCCCGGATCGTGGAGCTGCGCAAGTCACACAGGCCCTTCACCCTGTGGCGCTGGCCCCGTACTCGGGTCATCGCGGGTGTGGAGTAGTGGGGGCGGTTACGCCAGGTTCACGTGGTGGTGTTCAAAGGGCGTGCCCTTGGCGCGTTCGATAGATGCGATGATCTCCGCCTCAGCCTCGGCGCGATCCGTCCACGTCGCACCCTCCACCGACTTGCCGGGCTCCAGATCCTTGTACACGCTGAAGAAGTGCTCAATCTCCAGCAGCACATGCTCGGCAACGGAGTCCAAGTCCTTGATGTGGCTGCGTCGCGTGTCAGCGGTGGGGACGCACAGCACCTTGTCGTCGCCGCCCGCCTCATCCGTCATCCGGAACATGGCGACGGCATAGCACTGGATCAGGCATCCGGGGAAGGTAGGTTCGGCACCGATGACCATGGCGTCGAGCGGATCCCCGTCGAGCCCGAGGGTTCCCTCCACGAAGCCGTAGTCGTATGGGTACTGGGTGGAGGTGAACAGGGTGCGGTCCAGCCGGATGCGACCGGTCAGGTGATCCATCTCGTACTTGTTCTTGGTGCCCTTCGGGATCTCGACCGTCACGTCGAAGAGCACCCGGTCCTCGGGGTTGAAGATCTCAATGCTTCCTCCGGCCTCGTTGCTCACTGCCGCACTCCTATGATTGACGCACCACCGCCTCTTGGCGGCCTGACCAGCACTTTACCCGAGAAGGAGCCGCGACTTGACCGCGAGAAGGAGCCCGTGGCGTGGGGTGATCTGCCGGGCGCTCGTGGGGGTGGCCCTGCTGGGGGTCTTCCTGGCGCTGGTGTTCCGCATGCCGTTGCTGTCCGCCACGGGGCTGGAACGCTCCGGCGCTTCGACGACGGTGCCGCCGACCCTGTTCGATCCCCCGCCCACACCTTCTTCACAGCCGCAGCTCGCGGCTCCCGTTGGCCCCATCGCGGCGGCTTCGCAGGCCCCCGACGGACCCATCCCCGACCGCGACGTCTTGGAGCAGCGGCTGCAGGGCATCGACATCAAGGCCCTGCAGAAGGGGGTGCCTGAGGGCGGAAACCTGGTGACGGCCTACCAGGTCCTCGACTCCGCCACCGGCGACGTGCTGGCCCAGTCCAGCCCAGACCAGCTGCTGATCCCGGCATCGAACGCGAAACTGCTGACGATCACCGCCGTGCTGCATGCCTTCGAGGCCACCGACGTCTTCGACACCACCGTCGTCATGCCTGAACCGGGCAGGCTGGTTTTGGTCGGCGGCGGCGACCCCCTGCTGGCCTCCGCGAAGACCGACGCCTACCCGGGGCCTGCGTCGCTGGAGGAGCTGGCCGCCACAACCGCCGAGGCCCTGCGGGCGAAGGGCCTCACGACGATCACGCTCGGCTATGACGCATCCCTGTTCCAGGAGTCCTGGGCATCGACGTGGCCCGCCACCTACCGGGATCAGGTCACCCCGATCTCGGCGCTGTGGGCCGATGAGGGCCGCGACGCCAACAAGGTGCGCTCCACCGACCCCGCCCTGGACGCGGCCACGATCTTCGCCGCGTCTCTGAAAGCCCAGGGCATCACCGTCGACGGCGTTCCGGCGGCCGCCACGGGCAGCGGCGAAGAGGTGGCGCGCGTCTCCTCGCCGGGGGTCCATGCCCTCGCGGAACAGGCCATGGAGCATTCCAACAACTCCTACACCGAGGTCCTCGGGATGCAGCTGGCCCTCAAACAGGGCAAGCCCGCGACCTTCGCCGGCACCGCGGCCGCGGTGCAGGAGGTGCTGACCGGGCTCGGTCTGTGGCATGAGGGCGCGACCCTGCGCGACGGCTCCGGCCTGAGCCGCGAGAACCAGGTGCCGGTGTCCATGCTCGCCGGAGTCGCCCGCCACGTTGCCATCACCCCCAGGCTGGAGGTGGTGCAGGACGGCTTCCCCGTCGCCGGCGTCTCCGGCTCCCTCAAAGACCGGTTCAGCGACGACATCTCAGCGCCCGCCCGGGGAATCGCACGGGCCAAGACCGGGACCCTGTCGCTGGTGTCGACGCTGAGCGGCACCACCGTGACCGCTGACGGACGCGAGGTGGTATTCGCCTTCGCCACCAACGGCTCCACCGACGGCTGGGCGGCTCGCGTCTGGGCGGACCACGGGGTGGGCATCATCACAGGATGCGGCTGCTGATGCCGCGACGACCACATGTGGCCTGGCCTCTGGCGCTGCACCTTGCCCGATACGGCGATGCCCCCGCAGCCACCCGACCCGAGGCTCTGCAGACGGTGGCGGCCCTGCGGCAGGCCGCCCGGCGAGCGGGGGAGCTGGCCGTTGAGCACGCCCGACTGCCCGGCCCAGCCGCCACCGACATCAAGGTTCACGACCGCCCCGGCTGGTCCCGGCAGGCCATGGTGATGACCGACACCCTCTTGGACCGTCTGCCCCTTGAACCGCGTCCCGACGGTGTGCTCCGTGACCTGGTGGGGATCGGCTACGGGCTGGCCGCCGGGGTGGCGATGTCCCTGCTGGGACGTGGTCTCCTCGGCCAGTACGACCCCCTGAACCGTCGGCTGGTGCTGCTGGCCCCCAACCTCGTCGCGCTGCAACGCGCCCGCGGTCTCGTCGCTGACGACTTCTTCCTGTGGGTCGCGTGCCATGAGCAGACCCACGCCGTGCAGTTCAACTCCGCAGGCTGGCTGCTGGGGCACATCGCGGAGCTGATGGCGGCCATCGTCGCCGACGACCAGGACCCGGGCGAGATTGCCACCGACCTGCTGACAGGACGTGGCCTCATGTCGCTGCTGGTCAGCGCCGAGGCCCAGGAGCCCCTGGACCGGCTGGTCGCGATCATGACCCTCATGGAGGGCCACGCTGATCTCGTCGCCGATGTCGCGGGGGAGCGGCACATCCCCAGCGTCCGGCGGCTCCGTCGGGCCTTCGCGCGGGATCACGCCGGGCATGGCTGGCGACGGCTGCTGCCAAGCCTCGACAAATCCGCCCAGTACCGCGACGGGCTGGCGTTCTGCCGCGCCGTCGTGAAGCAGGCCGGAGCCGACGGGCTGGTTCCCGCATTCACGCGGGCCGAACTGCTTCCCACTCTGGCCGAGATCACCCGGCCCGGAGACTGGGTGGCGCGGGTCCATGGCTAGACGCGAACTCGGCCCCGCCGCGTTGAAGGTGGGGCAGGCCGTCGCGGAGCTGCTTCCTGCGGGCCCCGTCGTGGTGGGGGTCTCCGGCGGTGCCGACTCCCTGGCACTGGCCCTCGGAGCCGCCTGGGCCGCTCCCCGGACGGGAGCGGAGGTGAGGTGTGTCGTCGTCGATCACGGGTTGCAGCCGGGCTCCGGCGACATCGCGGACCGGGTCGTCGGCGACTTGGGAGACCGTGGGCTGCGAGCCGAGGTGCGGCGTGTCATCGTGGGGGGCGACGGGGGGATCGAGGCTGCCGCACGAGAGGCGAGGCTGGCCGCGCTCACCCGCGACGGGCATCCGGTGCTGCTGGGACACACCCTCGACGACCAGGCCGAGACTGTGCTCCTCGGTCTGCTGCGGGGCTCCGGGCTGCGGGCGATCGCGGGCATGGCCCCCATCCGTGGGCTGTTCCGGCGGCCCCTGCTCGGGCTGCGTCGCGCCGACACCGAGGCTGCCTGCCGTGACTGGGGCATCGGATGGTGGAGCGACCCCATGAACGACGACCCCCGGTTCGCGCGCGTGCGCGCCCGCCGTGCGCTGCCGATGCTCGGCGATGCGCTGGGCCGTGACGTCGCCGTCGGGCTGGCCCGCACCGCCCAGCTGGCCGACGCCGACGCCCGCTTCCTGGAGGCCCTGGCGGCAGAGGCGGGTAAACGCGTCGCGGATGGGGAGAGTCTGGACGTCGCAGGACTGGCGGAACTGCCCGAGGCGCTGCGCGGCCGGGTGCTGCTGAGCTGGCTGCGGGAGATGGGGGCCGCCGAGCTGCGGCATGTCCGCGCAGTCTGGAATCTGGTGGCTGCGTGGCGGGGACAGGGACCCGTCGCAGTGCCGGGCGGATCGGTGCGACGAGCCGAAGGCAGGCTGATTCGATCATCGACCTGAGCAGCCCCGGGTGGCTGTTGTGCGCCGGCACCCGCGTCACCTGGACCATGCACGGTGAGATCAGCGGCGCAGCCCGCCTCAGATCAGTCAGCGAGCGTTAGAGTTCGGCCACCAGGGCTGCGGCCTGTGGGGTCCCCGGGTGGGGCAGCAGACCGATGGATGTGACCACGCAGTCCGTCTGGCCGCCCGAATGGGTCAGGGTGCCGTCTCCGTTGACCGTCAGCTGCGAGGCATGGTGCCTGAGGGCCTCCTCCACGAGAGGCTGCAGGGACGCCAGCTCGAACCAGCGTGCGCCGTCGCGCGGCTCATGGACCAGCGCCGCGAACCCTCTGCCTGTGGCGCGCGCCGCCGCGAGGGAGGTCTGGTGCAGACGGACGTGGTCGGGGTGGCCGTAGCCGCCGTCGGCGTCGTAGGAGATCACCAACTGCGGATCGACGACGCGCAGCCAGGCGATGATGCCGGCCACCACGTCGTCGGGGTGCGCGGCGCACAGCGAGTCGGCCTCGGCGTCCTCGGCTGGCCCAGCCAGACCCTCGGTGATCCAGCGCATCCCCGAATCGCGGTAGCGCCTGTCTGGCTCTCCCAGATAGGCATGCTCCGTGACACCCAGCACCCCGAGCGCGCCCCGCAGCTCACCGTCGCGGTGGGCCTCCAGCTGGTTGGTGCCCGCCAGGTGGGACAGGGGCCCCGGCACCACCTCGCCGCGCTCGCCGCGGGTTCCCGTCAGCAGCGACACCTCGTGGCCGCGGTCACCCAGCCAGGAGATCAGGGCTCCGGAAGCCAGGGTCTCGTCGTCGGGGTGGGCGTGGATGAAAGCGATCCTCACAGGAGCCTCCTGTACTGTTCGAGCGTCCTGTTTGCGGCCAGCTCCCACGTCATGCTGAGAGCCCGTTGCCGGCCCGTCTCCCCCAGCTGCCTGCGGCGGGGCTCATCTGCCAGCAGATCACCCAGCGCCCTGCCCCACAGCGCCGGGTCGTGGGTGGGGATCAGCAGACCGGTGTGGGTGTTGCAGATCGCCTCCGTCAGCCCTCCCGAGGCGGCGGCCAGGACGGGAATTCCCGAGGCGGAGGCCTCCAACGCGATTAGCCCGAAGGTCTCCGAGAAGGATGGCACCAGCATCACCGAGGCGTGCCTCAGGAGCCGGGCCAGCTCAGGACGCCCCTGACCCGGCAGGAAATGCACCCAGCAGCTCAGGCCCAGATCCTCGGTCAGGGAATGCAACTCGTCCTCATAACCGGCGAAGTCCGCGGACCCCTGCCCCACGATCAGCAGATCCGGACGGGCGTCGGCGGGCAGGTGGGCCAGGGCGCGGATTGCGATGTCGGGGGCCTTCAGCGGCTGGAGACGGGCCGCGAAGATGACATAGCCGGGTCGGATTCCCCTGGGAGCCCAGGGCTCGGTGGCGGGATGGAACAGGTCGACGTTCACGCCGGGCCTGACGATCCGCACCCGTTCCGGGTCGGCGCGGCAGCGGCCGATCACCACTGCGGCCTCGTGTCGGGAGACGCACAGCACCAGGTCGGACTCGGTGGCGCACAGCTCCTCGCCATCCACCCGGGCCGGGGACTCGGGAGGTTCGCCGTCACGCAGCGACGAGTTGGGATGCGCCGCCACCGAGTGAAAGGTCATGACATGCGGCACCCTCCAGGCGTGTGCGACGGGCAGCGCCGCCACCCCTGACATCCAATGGTGGGAGTGGATCAGGTCGTAGGGCGGAAGCGCTGCCAGGCCGTTGCGGAACTCCTCAATGTGCTGGTCGATCTGGCTTTTCGGCAGCGGGGTTGCCGGCCCGGCCGGCAGGCGTCGCAGGGTGATCCCCGGGGCGATGTCCTCCAGGCCGGGCTGGTCCTCCTCGGAGAGGCGGGTGATGAACTCGACGTGGACTCCGAGCGCGCCGAGGGCCCGCGCCAACGCCCCGATCAGAACGTTCATCCCTCCGGCGTCAGCGGTTCCCGCCTTCTCCAGGGGAGATGTGTGCATGGTGACGAATGCCACCCGCAGGAGTTCTTGCATAGCTGAAGACACTAGACGGTGGCCTTCGGTGGGCAGGGCTGAAACACGGAGTAGGGAAGTCGTCGCTCACTTCCAGGCTGCCAGGAACTCGTCGCCGGTGGTGGCGACGGTCTCCTCGGTGGCCTCAGGCCCCATGGAGGCGATGAGCGCCCCCTCATGGGCCTCGGCGACGCAGGCCTTTGACTTGGTGGCATCGGCGCTTGAGGTCCCGCAGGTCCACACCCCGATCTCCTTGGCATCCTGAAGTCCCGCTTTGGTGATCTTGGCCATGGCCTTGCCAGGCATGCGCATCGCGACGAAGACCTCATTGCCGGCGGTGTAGGTGGACAGGCTGTCGGTCGGCTCGCCCAAGACTGTGAACTTTCCGAAGGACTCGGGCATCGTCGGAGCGCTGCCCTCCCGTGAAGAAGAGGTGGGTTTCTGCGTGGCGTCCTGGGATGGCTTCCCTGTCCCGGACGATGTGCCCGTGGACGTCGGGCTGGGGTTCTTCGTGGGCTCTGAGGAGTTCTTCTCGCTCGCCGTCTTGGTCGGTGTGGGGGAGCTCGGGGAGGTGGCGCTGTCAGAGCCGTTCTTCTGGATGATCAGATAAATGCCGACGCCGAGCAGGACGACGAGGACAGCGACGATGCCGATGATGAGGCCAATCTTCTTCTTCGGGGGCTCCGGCTGTCCATAGCTGGCGGCGCCGTATGCGTCGTAGCCGGGTTGCTGTTGGCCGTAACCTTGCTGCTGGCCGTAGCCGGGTTGCTGTTGGCCGTAACCCTGTTGCTGGCCGTAGCCGGGTTGCTGCTGACCATAGCCCGGTGCCTGGCCGTATCCGCTTTGACCTGGCTGTTGCTGACTGTATCCACCCTGGCTTGGGTACCCTGAGCTCTGCTGCCCATAGGGGCTGTTTCCAGGGCTCTGCTGCTGCGGGTAGCCCTGGGGATTTCCGCCTGGCTGGTTGTTCGAGTTGCCTGATCCGGGCCACTGGTTGTTGCTCATGTGGTTCCTCCTGTGACTCATGGTAAGGGCAGCCGGGGCGCAGTCACCAGCGGGATCGAAACCGCCCATCAGGCGACGTTGACGAGGACGATGATCCCGGATGCCTCTTCCTGGGCGCTGCTCAGCCGTCGGCCTTCGGCAACCGACGTGTTGACTTGCGTCATCGCGGGCAGGGCGTGCTACAGTTCATCCGCGAACCCGGTCGGGTTCGATGCGCGAGTGGCGGAATGGCAGACGCGCTGGCTTCAGGTGCCAGTGCCCGTAAGGGCGTGGAGGTTCAACTCCTCTCTCGCGCACAAGCCCGATTCCCGCCTTGCCAGAGGCGGGAATAAGCGGTTGGGGCTCTTCCTGGCATCACCTCACAACATTAAGAAGTGCTGAATTCCCGTAGAGTCCTATATGGAACTGTTGAATCGTCGTAAGATCATCACGTTGAGCGCTGCCGCAGGGTTGGCCATTGGCGCTGCTGTTGCAGCTGACGTCGCAGTCGGCGTTGGCCACCAGAGCCCTCCCAAGCCTCCTGTAGTCCCCAAACGGCCTAGCGTGTGCAGGCCGTCGCCACCTCCCAAGGAGTCGGCTCTGGTCGTCTACTTCTCGCGTTCCGGGCAGAACTTCCCGAACTTGGACCTGGAGGTCGGCAACACCGCCCAGGTGGCGGGGTTCATCCACGACCGGATGGGTGGCGACATCTTCCAGATCGTTCCGTCCGTTCCCTACCCGGACAGCCCAGAGGAGACCAAGAGGATCGCCCGACGGGAGCTGAGCGAGCAGATCTACCCCGAGTACCAGGGCGCTGCGCCAGACGTCGGCGGCTACGGGACCATCTTCCTCGGCTATCCGATCTGGTGTGACGACATGCCCATGATCGTGCAGACCTTCATCCGGGACAATGACTTAAGCTCTTCCCAGATCGTGCCGTTCGTCACCTACCTGGGATCCCATTTCGGCAACTCACTGCAAACCCTTGCCGCGTACTACCCCGAAACGACCCTGATCGATGGGTTCGAACGACAGGGCGAGGACGTCTTCAAGGACCCTGAGAACTCCAGGAAAGCGGTGGGGAAATGGCTAGAGAGGTTGGGCTTCTGAGTGGTGGGCAGCGACTGCTCGTGTGGTTTCTGCTCGTGGCCTTCCCGGTTCCCCTGGTGGTGCTCCTCTGGTACCAGATGGGCGGCGATCCCCGGGAGAAGATCTTCATAGCCCTCGGGATGATGGCCTACTGCTGGTGGCTGCTGGCCATCGTGCTGAGCACACGCCCACGACGGCTGGAGCAGTACGTCGGCCTGCCGCACCTGTACGCGCTGCACGGCATGCTCGGCGTGGCGGGGGTAGTGGCCATGTACCTCCACTCAGACAATCTCTTCGCAGCCGGCATCTGGGCCCGGAACTTTGGGCAATGGGCCTTCGTCCTGGCGTTGGTGCTTCCGTCGCTGGCGGTGTTCTTCCTCAGCGGCTGGATCACTGATCACTTCCAGGCCATGCAGCGGCTCAAGCGGAGCCTGGAGAAGGTGCTTCGGCACCAGCTCTCCGTATGGATACATCGCCTGAACCTGGTGGTGGTGCTTCTGGTATGGCTGCATGTCCACGTCATTGAGAAGGTGGCGAGGCACCTGCTGTTCATGGTCCTCTTCGACATCTGCACAATCGTGACACTGACGTTGTATGTCTGGAAGAAGTGGCTTGGCCCTGATGCCATGGAGACTGCTGTGGTGGTGGAGAATGCAGCCCTCAACTCATCGACCAGGGGTTTCCGGCTTCGCCCCGACAAGGCCTCAGTGACGGCCCGTCCCGGCGACTTCTACTTCATACGGGTGGAGCATTCCGGGATGAGCCGGGAGTGGCACCCCTTCTCGCTGGCCAATGCGGGGGAGAACACCCTGCTGTTCACCATCCGTCAGGTGGGGGACTACACCCGCATGATCGGGCAGGTTCCGGTGGGCGCCCGAGTCCGGTTGGAGGGGCCCTACGGCCGTTTCGACGACGAGGTGGCGAAGTCGCCCGCAGAGGCCCCGCTCGTCCTGATCGGCATGGGAAGCGGTGTCGCGCCGCTGCTGAGCCTCGCCGCCGGGCATCCCGGCCGGCGCATCCGGCTGCTGTGGTCGGTGCGCAGAACCGAGGACGCTTTCTATCCCGAGAGGATCCGTGACCTGCAGCAGCGCAGCGGCGGACGGATGACGGCGACCATTCAGGTGGGAAGGTTCACCTGGGCCAAGCTCCGTGACACTCTCACCGCTGAGGAACGCGGACGCGGAGAGTTCTTCATGGTCGGCCCAAACGCGGCCATCATCTCAATGCAGCGCACCTTGAAATGCCTGGGCGTGCCCTGGAGGCGCATGCACCACGAGCGACTCACCATGTGACACAAGGCCGTGAGATCTGTCGCCGACAGTCAGCCACCGCTGAGCAGGCGACGCCGGTTGCGGCCAGAGGCGATCCAGCGGGCCAGGGGACCATGCTTGTTGATGAGAATCAGGCGACCCTGGACACGCTCCACCAGACCGGAGTCGACGGCGAGCAGCAGCTGATCCCTGGGTTGGAGACGCAGCTCCTGATCCGGGATCAGCACCTCGTGGTTGCGGATCACCATGGCCACGACAGCGCCACGCGGCAGCCGCAGATCCTTCACCCACATCCCGACCAGGCGTCCGCGCTTCGGGACGCGGAACTGCACGAGTGAGGCGTTGATCCCCTCCAATGGGGAGGAGTCGAACACCAGCTCGCGGTGGGAGATCTGCTCCAGCACTCCGGCCCACGGCGCAAGCCTCGGCAGCAGCGGCCCCTGCACGAGGGTGAACGTCACCACCAACAGGAAGATGACGTGGAACATGTGCGAGGCGCCCGGCAGGTCCTGCGTCAGCGGGATTGTCGCCAGCATGATGGGCAACGCTCCGCGCATCCCCGCCCAGGAGATGAACAGCTGGGTCCTCAGCTTCTCCCGGAACGGCGTCAGGCAGGCGAACACGGAGATCGGACGGGCGACGAACGTCAACGCCGATCCGATCACCAGAGCCGGGATGATCGCATCCGGCAGCTGGCTGGGGGAGGCCAGCAGCCCCAGCAGCACGACCGCGACGATCCAATAGGCGACGACACTGAGGCCATCGGCCTCCAGCGCGGTCGCCGGGTCGCCGGGGTTGAACAGCACCCCGACCCCGGCGGCGGGGCCGGCCAGGGGTTGAGCGGTGCCGGTGAGGAACGCCGCGACCGACCCGGCACCGCGCAGCAGCAGCGTGAGCGCGAACACCCCGATCAGTCCGATCATGGCGGCGTTGGTCAGCTCGTCACCGAAGGAGCCGGTCTGCCTGCCCGGTGCCGGGGCACTCATGACAGGCTCCGCACGACGAACGTGCCCGAGACCCTGCCCACGAGCACAACCTCGTCGCCGGGGTCGACGTGGTCACAGGCCAGGTCGATGAGCGCGCGGGCGGTGCCAGTCGGGGCGGCGTCGGTGTGCCTGATGATGTGGCACACCGCAATGTCCTCACCGGGCACGAAACCATCCCCGGTCACTTCCAGCAGCCGGGGCGCATCCGCAGGTTCGGGTTCCGGCGGGGCCGGAGCGGGGGTGTTCTTGCGGGCGGTGGCGGTGATGATGTCGGTGAACGTCGAGCCATCGGCCTCGGTGACCTCGACTCGTGCCGGAATCATCCGCTCGGCGGTGACCTGATCGACAATCCGCGCGAACGAGCCGCGCCGCCATGCGCCCTCGGCGACCGGCGGGGCGAGGGGTTCCCCGTCGACGGTGGCGCTCATCGTGCCGTCGTCGTGCACGGCGAGGCGGATCAGCGGCATCGAGACCGGCGCGGGAGCAGCGGCATGGGCAAGTGGTTTTCTCATGCCGTCAGGTGCGCCTGACGCCTCCCGGCGAGCGGCTAGAGCCTCGGCGCGGGCGGTTCGTTCCTTCGGCGGTGACCGATGCCGAACTGTGCGGCCTGAGTGGTGCGGTTCTGTATGCGCCGCGCCCAGTTCTCGGCCTCGACGAGCACCTGCCAGAAGTCCTCCGCACGCGCTTCGCCGGTGCGCTCGACGCCCCACATGTGCGTGCCGTCCGAGTGGCGCACGCGACGTTCCGCTGTCCACGTCCACGACGTCGGCAGCCGCTCGTCGTCTGACCAGTCGGTGCCGGTGTACTGCTCTTCGATCGCAAACCGTGAGCGGGTGTCGTTCTCCGGGTAGAACACGAAGTGCCCGGCGCCGAACGTCTCGGGATCTTCGTAGAAGAACTGCACCGCGCCCTCGTGCTTCCGAGCGATCCGGTTCAGGCCGTCGTCGAGCGCCGTCATCGTCAGCGTGAGGCGCTCCCGATCAGGTTCGCTCTGGCTCATCGCACGCTCCCGCCCGGAGAGCGCCCCGATGCCCGGGCACTCGTGTCGAAGAGCGCGAGCTCAGCAG
>CAKZJI010000137.1 GCA_936941515.1 uncultured Propionibacteriaceae bacterium | reverse complement strand
GTTCTTGGCGAAGGACGCAGCCTGCACGCCGGCCGTCCAGATCAGGGTGTCCGTGGCCATCTCGCCGGCCGGGGACTTGTCCTGCATGTTGATGAGCTTGACCAGGTCACCGGGCGACTTGGTGCGCATGACGTCGATCAGCTCTACCGACTGCTCCAGCAGTCGGGGTGCGGTGTGCCGGGAGGTGGGCAGCGGGGACTCGAAGTCCAGCGACTTGGCGGGGGACAGGACGCTCAGCATGCCCCCATTCCTATGCGTCCCGACGACCGGGCGCAAGTCGCTGAGCGGACAGCCGCTCCAGCCTACGGGTGAGGGATCAGGAAGGTCATGTCTGCTCGGGAGGCATGGAGGGCTTTGTCGAAGGTGGCGAGGAGTCCGCCATGCGCGGCCGCAAGGCAGACGAGATAAAGATCTGTGGCTTGCCGGTGACCGACCAGGCCAGTGGCATCGATATCGGCGTATGACAGGTCGCTGGGCCAGAACTCGGCTGAGGGAAGCGCCCTGATGAGCCGGATGCGTTCCAGAGCCATGGTGGCTGGCTCACCCAGGCGAAGAAGGAAACGCAGTAGAGCGCCTTCTGTGGTGGGGCAGGTCGCGAACTGGGTGGTGTCTGCGAGCCACTCACCTGCGGCCTCATGGTGTTCGTGTTCGGCTGCGGTGAGAGCTATCAAGACGTTGGCGTCCGGGAGAAAGCGGCGGATCATGGCTCCTCGATGAGGTCTGCAACCTGTTCGCTCGTGATGGGTCTGCCGATGCGTAGGACGGGGAAGCCGGTGCGGGGGTCGGTCTCGATGATGGTTGGGTGGCCATCCAGCTGGGCAAGCCCCCGGATTGCCAGCTCTGCCACGACAGCTGACAGTGAGCGGCCCTGTAGTTGGGCTATCTCCTGTGCTCTTTCTCGGACTGCAGGGGGTAGATCAACCGTGGTGCGCATGACTGCATCATAAGTGATGCATCGGTGAGGCGGTGAGACGGTCGGTCCTTGTGGGGATGCCGCCCTGGCCGTCGCTGAACATTTCGTGTAGTTCTACTGGACATCCAGGTTTGTTCTAGTTATTCTAGAAATATGCTTTGGCAAGTTGACCCCCGTGACCCGCAGCCGCTCTATGAGCAGATCGCCGAGGTGGTCCGTCGCGCCGTCGCCGATCAGGAGCTGACCGCAGGGGACCGGCTTCCCGCCGCCAAGGAGCTTGCAGCCAGCCTGGACGTGAACCTCCACACTGTCCTCAAGGCCTATCAGCAGCTGCGCGACGAGGGATGCATCGAGTTGCGGCGCGGACGTGGTGCCGTGGTGATCGCCAAAGCCGACACAAGACGGTTGGAACCCCTGATTGCCGACCTCGTCCGACAGGCGAGAAGCGCCGGCATCAGCCGTGACGAACTAATCCTCCTCATTGAAAAGCAGGTTGAAGCATGAGCACGACGAAATCCAAAGACATGGGAGAGCTGACTGCCTCCCTGGTGGGGATCGGGGCGGTGATCACGATCTCCGGAGCCGGAGCGCTATGGACGTGGAGTGGGTACGGGGACTTGCCGGCCCAGGTTGCGGCCGGGTGGGGGATTGACGGTCGCGTTACCCGTTTCATTGCGCCTGGAATGCTCTGGGGGATTGCCCTCGGTCTGTCTTTCGGTCTTCCGCTGCTGCTGGCCGTCCTGGGACTGTTCCTGCGCATCGGCCGCGTCCTGTCCCCTATCGCCGGGGGAGTCGCGACGTTGCTCACCGTCAGTCTGAACGGCATGTTGATGAACCAGCGGGGCTTGACGGAGGAGCAGGTCCTGGCCTCCTCAGTGCCCTCCCCGGTGCCGTTGCTTTTTGTCGGGATGCTGACGGCGATCCTGGTCGGAGTTGGGATGGCGTTCGCGCTGCGTCGCCGTCCGGACGGGCAGGAGGTGCCCGTGGCCCTTGATGACGCCGACCCACGGCTTGCTGTGGATGAAGACATCCGGGTGGCATGGACCGGCCGGACACGTGTTGGCCGTGGCGTATTGGCTGTGCTGGGGGCGAGCGCCGTCGTGACCCTCATCTTGATGATCTGCTGGCTGGGGTTCAGCGCCTGGCTGACCTCGGCGCCGAGGGCCCGCTCGCGAACGGCCCGGGTGAACTCCTTGACGACCGGCAGCGCGACGTCGGCATCGAGCAGCGCCCGGCGGATGTCCCGGATCGTGCTGTTGATGTCGGACTCGGTGAGGCGCCCCTTGCCGCGAAGGTTCTTGAAGGTCGCGGTCAGGCGGTCGGACAGGGTGGTGAACACCGGGACAGGGTAGCCGTCGGCGTCCTCCCGCCCCGCGGTCGACCACCCGACGTCGCGGGTACGGCTACGGTGCCGGGCGACCTGGCGTCCACGCCCGACCGCCAGGGCCGTGCGCCTGCGGTGGACCGACGGGCCCGGCGCGGTGGGGCGGGTCAGCCTCGATCCGGCCCGTCCGCCGCGACCATGAGGTCGCCCAGGAGCGCGGCGGAGGCGCCGGGAGCCAGCGCCCGCCCGTCGGCGCCCGTGACGACGAGGGTGTCGCACGCCTGACCGGCGCGGGTCGACACGTGCGCCGACCGCAGGGAGCAGCCGTGCCCGGCGACGACCTCGCCCAGGTCGGCGAGCAGCCCGACACGGTCGTCGGCCCGCACCTCGAGGACGGTCGCGTCCCACGACCCCCCAGGCACGACGAAGGCCCGGGCGGGCGGACCTGCAGGAGCGTGTCCGCGGCGCGGTGCGGCGCGGCGCCGGGGTGGCTCGCGCCGGTCCAGGGCCCGACGGATCCGCTCGGGGTCGGGCGCGCCGCCCCCGGGCAGCTCGACGTCCCAGACGTCGTCGGCGACCCCGTCGGCGGTCCGCAGCCGGGCGCGGCGGATGGTCATGCCGTCGGCGGCCAGCACGGCTGCCGTCCGGGAGAACAGGCCCGCGCGGTCGGTCGCGAGGACCCGCACCCGGTGGCCGCCGGGGGTTGGCTCGGTCACCACGTGGGAACGACCGGCGGCGAGCGTCGCTCGCGCGTCCTCGTCGACGCTGACGGTGTCCGGCTCCAGGGGGGTGCCCGGCTCGTCGGTGCCCCGGGTGATCGCGCGCCGGGCCGAGGCGGTGAGCGTGTCGACGAGGGTCGAGCGCCAGGGCGTCCATGCCCCCGGACCGGCCGCCCTCGCGTCGGCGCGGGACAGGGCGGTGAGGAGGTCGAGGATGTCTGCGCGCCGGTCGACCGCGGTCAGGAGCGCCTCCGTCGTCGCGGGGTCCTCGACGTCGCGACGGGTCGCGAGGTCGACGAGCGTGAGGTGCTCGCGCACGAGCCGTACGACGACGGCGGCGTCGTCCTCCGGCCACCCCCACCGGGCCAGGATGGGACCAGCCCGCCGGGCGCCCTCCTCCGAGTGGTCGTGCGCGCCCGCGACCTTGCCGATGTCGTGGAGCAGGGCGGACAGGACGAGCAGGTCCGCCCGTGCGACGTCGCGGGTGCCGGCAGCGGCCTGGACCACCGCCTCCACGGTGTGCCGGTCGACGGTGTGCCGGTGCACGGGGTTGTGCTGCGGGCGGCTGCGGACGGCACTCCACTCCGGCAGCCAGCGCTCGACGAGACCGGCGTGCACGAGGCCGGCCCACACCTGCCGCAGGCCGTCGCCGGATCCGAGAAGGTCGGTGAGGAGCTCGCGGGCGAGCGGTGGCCACGGGGTCGGCAGGTCGGGGCAGCCGGCGAGGGTCGTCAGCGTCGCCGGTGACAGCGGGAGGCCGGCGCGCGCGGCGACGACCGCGGTGCGCAGCGGGAGCACGGGGTCGGTGGTGTCGGCGCCGGCACCGAGGACGGCCTCGCCGTCGTGCTCGTGGACCCCGTGCCCGAGCGGGAC
>CAKZJI010000136.1 GCA_936941515.1 uncultured Propionibacteriaceae bacterium | reverse complement strand
GTAGACGGTGGCCATCCCCCCGCGAGCCAGCTTCGCCAGGATCTCGTAACGGTCATCCAGCACGCTTCCGACCATCGGGTCGTGCGCACTGTTCTTGTTCACTGAGATCTCCAGAAGCCTCTAGGGGAAGTCGATGCTCCACAAGGATAAGCCTGTCTTTGAGTGTAGGCCGCGCGCCAAGCAGTCACTGTGGTCGGCGCGCCGCGTAGGCTCTGCATCATGACTGTCCTCACGAGCCTCCGCTCGCGCCTGATGCTCACCCGGCTAGCGGCTGAGGTGCCCCTGGCCGAGGCGCCTGAGCGGCTCCCCGAGATTGCGCTCGGCGGTGTCGACCTGGCCCTGCTCACCACAGATGAGCATTCCAGGGATGTCCAGGCCCGCTTCCAAGAGCTGCAACGCGACTTCGGGCAGCGGGTGCTGCTTGCCATCGACAATCCCAGGCTGAAACCCGATGTGTGCGTTCCACGACGGAAGATCCGCTACTACCGGCCCCATGAGTGGGCCCTGCTGGGCAGGCGAGTGCGGGATGACAGCAAGCTCCGCAAGCCCGACAGCCTGCAGTTCCTGATCCTCCAGGACGCCGGGCCGGAATCACCGCTGCTTCGATCCGCGGTGGAGGCCCAGCCGCCCCTGCAAGCCGGTTCCCTGCCCTGGTTCCCCGAGGGTGATCTCCGCCCGGGGGCGGTGGAGAAGCTGGTCAGGGCTGGTGCCCGCCGCGTCTGGCTGACGGGACGCAACCCCGTCGAGGACCTCTTGGCGATCGACGAGCTGCTGCGCGACTCCTGGCGGGAGGACCCCCAGGAGCATGCCTACCGGGGAGCGGCCTCCATCGCCTGAGAGCCCGCAGGAGGACCGCTACCCCTGATCCGGCTGTCGCCAGATGTGGGCGGGTTCCCCGCGCTGCGCGGCGGTCAACCACCAGGCGGCTTCCACGCATGCCGCGCCCACCAGGCCCGCGACCACTCCGAACAGCATGGCTCCCACGTTGCTGAGGTCCAGCGTCAGCAACTGCTGCGACCAGGGCAGCAGGAACAAACCCACGTAGAAGAGATAGGCGAAGGCCACCAGGCCAAGACGCCAGGTCACCCAGGGACGGGCGACCACCGCGAGCACCCAGGTCGCGGTGATGATGAGCGCCGCGAGGGTCGCGGTCGACGCCTGAGTCTGCACTGCGGACGAGACCCCGCCGAAACCGCGCGTCGCGATGTAGGTGACGGTGGACACCAAGCCGACGATCACTCCTGAGGGGACCGCCAACGCCAGCACGCGGCGCACAAACCCCGGCCGGGCCCGCTCCCTATTCGGGGGCAGCGACAGCAGGAAGGCGGGTATCCCGATCGTGAACCAGCCGACCACGGTCATCTGCAGTGGGACGAACGGATTCGGCAGCCCCAGCAGGCCGACGATGAGCGCCAGCGCCACGGCGTAGACGGTCTTCGTCAGGAACAGCTTCGCGACCCGCTCGATGTTGCCGATCACCCGCCGCCCCTCGGCGACCACATGGGGCAGGGTCGCGAATCGGTCGTCGAGCAGCACGATCTGCGCGACGGCGCGGGTGGCGGCTGAACCTGACCCCATCGCGACGCCCAGGTCCGCGTCCTTCAAGGCGAGGACGTCGTTGACACCGTCACCGGTCATCGCCACGGTCTGACCCTGGCTCTGCAGGGCCGTGACCATCGCGCGTTTCTGCTGCGGCGTGACCCGGCCGAACACATCTGCTCTCCCGACGGCCTCCGCGAACTCGGCCTCACCGGTGGGCAGGTGTCGAGCATCGACGGCCTCCGCGACAGACACCCCGAGCGAGCGGGTCACCGCCCCGACTGAGGCGGCATTGTCGCCGGAGATGACCTTCACCTTGACGTTCTGCTCATTGAAGTAGGCAAGGGTGTCCGCGGCATCGGGGCGAACCAGCTGATCCAACACCAGCAGGGCGGCCGGGGCGACCTGGCCGGGAGCCTCGGGGGAGTCCACCTGCTGGGATGCGCGGCCGAGGAGAAGCACACGACGGCCCGTGGAGCCGATTTCCTCCGCCCTGGTGGCGACATTGGGGGGTGCCAGCACATCCGGAGCCCCCAGCACCCAGTTGCCGCCTCTGGTGAAGGAGACTCCCGACCACTTCTTGGCTGATGTGAAAGGCGCCCTTGCGGTCACCTCCCAGGCCTGCTGGGGGGTGGGAATCGCCTCTGCGATGGCGTTCATGGAAGCGTTGGGGGCCGGGTCGGCAGCCACCAGCTGGGACAGCACCTCCTTGACGTCGGCCTCGTCGCCGTCCAAGACGATGATCTCGCCGAGGGTCATGGCGTTCTGGGTGAGCGTGCCGGTCTTGTCGGCGCAAACCACGCTGACCCGGGCCAGCCCCTCGATCGCGGGCAGCTCCTGCACCAGGCACTTGCGTTTGCCCAGACGGATCACGCCGAGGGCGAAGGCCATGGAGGTCAGCAGCACGAGGCCTTCGGGGATCATCGGGACCAGGGCCGCCACCATCCGCAGCGCGGAGTCCTGCCAGGTTGCCCCCGGCTGGTTGAACTGAACCCAGATGGTGAGCAGGCCGACGGGAACCAGCAGGAAGGAGACGAAACGCAGGATCTTGTCGATACCAGAGCGCAGCTCCGAGTTCACCAGCGTGAACTTCGCAGCCTGCGCCGTCAGCTGTGCTGCATAGGCCTCCGCCCCCACCTTCGTGGCCCGGTACACCCCTGATCCCGAGACCACGAAGGCACCTGAGAGCAGTTCGTCGCCGGCGACCTTCGCAACGGGATCGGCCTCACCCGTCAGCATCGACTCGTCCACCTCAAGGTAGTCGTGAGCCACGACCTCCCCATCCACGACGATCTGATCACCCGGATTGATCACGATCAGGTCATCAACCACAACCTGGTCCCGGGGCAGCGACACCCGCTCGCCGTCACGCAGCACCGTGGGGTGCGCCTCCCCGATGACCGCCAGGTTGTCGAGGGTGCGTTTCGCCCGGAGCTCCTGGATGATGCCGATCGCTGAGTTCGCGATGATCAACAGCGCGAAGGCCCCTTGCAGCAGCTGCCCGGTGGCTGCGACGATCACGAACAGCGCGGCCAGCATCGCATTGACCCGTGTGAGGACGTTCGCCCTGATGATCTGCCAGGTGGAGCGGCCTGAACGCTCGGGCAGCGTGTTGATCTGGCCAGCCTGGACCCGGCTGGCCACCTCCGCCGCGGTCAGGCCCCTGAGCTCAGCGCTCACGACGGATCGTCCTCTCTGTGAGGGCTGTCAGCGCCGTGCGGGCCTCGTCCGGCAGCCTCACGCTGTCGAGGGCCACCAGGGCAGCCTGGCCTCTTTCGTTGATGTGCTGTTCGATCACGTCCAGGGCTCCTGTCGAGGTGATGATGGTGCGGGCCTCAGCGATGTCGGTGATGGTGGGGGAGGGGTTTCCCAGGAGGTGGCGCAGGAAGGCGTTCTGCTGCCTGTCCGCGCGCGCCAGGGCCTCAAGGATCAGCAGGGTCCTCTTGCCCTCACGCAGGTCGTCCCCGGCCGGCTTGCCGGTCTCCTCCGGGTCGCCGAAGACGCCGCGGATGTCATCCCGGAGCTGGAAGGCGCCTCCCAGGAGTGATCCGAAACGCCCCAAAGCCTTAAGGAGCTCACCTCCGGGATCGGCTCCGCCCAGAACCGCGCCGATCTCCAGAGGACGGCGCACGGAATAGCGGGCTGACTTGTACTCCAGCACCCGCTCTGCCTGGTCCTGCCCGTCGGCCGTGGTCGTCTGGAATGCTGCTGCGACGTCCAGGTACTGGCCAAGCAGCACCTCGGTGCGCATCGTCTGCAGCAGTGGGCGGGCATTGTCGAGGGCATCGGTGG
>CAKZJI010000135.1 GCA_936941515.1 uncultured Propionibacteriaceae bacterium | reverse complement strand
GCGATCGACGCGTTCTTCGGGCTCGAGCTCGACGAGGTGAAGTACTCCTACGAACTCGGCGCGTGCACCAAGGACGTCGATCTCGGCTGGTACTTCCTACCCAAGGGATCATTGGGCGCCAACTACATCAAGTACCAGGGCATGGTCGACGGTGTGGCGCGCGTCGAATCCCACCTCGAATGGCAGATGACACCGCACACCGATCCCGCGTGGGATATCAAGGCCTGCTACATCACCCAGATCACAGGCGATCCGAGTATCTACAGCAAGCACATGATCTTCCCGCCCAAGGGTTTCGATCTGTCCAACCCGGAGAACTTCGCGTCGATCGGTATGACCGTCACCGGACTGCCCGCACTGAACTCGATCCGGTCCGTGGTCGCGGCGCGGCGCGGGGCCTGCTCGCCGGGGGCGATGTAGGTGTGCGCGTAGTGCCCCATCAGGATCTGGTGCGCGCCCATGAGATCCGCGGCCCAGTACTGCGCCTGGCCGTTCGGGCCCATGATGCGGTCGTAGCCGCCGATGCCGAAGTTGTCCTCCGCCGAGACCCCACCCGAATAGTCCAGCGACTGCTTGCCCGTCAGCACCATCGCCGAGTCCGGTGTCATCACCAGGATGCCGCGGGTGTGCATCAGCATCGTCGCCTCCGCAGCCCAATACGGCTGCGCACCGACGGTGATACCCGCGATCACCATGTTGATCTCGCCGCCGGCCTGGGTGAACTCGACGATGCGCTTCAACGCCCCGCCGACCCAGTCCATGTTCTCGGTGCCCGACGTCATCGACACGCGCGCCCCGGAGCTCAACGCGTACCACTCCACAGGCACACCCAGCTCCTCCGCCAGATCCAGCGCCGCAATCACCCGCCGACACTCGGGCTCCGCCACTGCGCCCAGGCCCTTCGTCGGATCACCGGCCAGGACGATGCGCGTGATGCCCTCCGGGTGCAGCGCCGTCGGTGTGGTGACGCGGGCGCAGATGATGCCCGCCGTGTTGCGGCCATAGGGTCGGTCCACCTCCACCAGGTGGTCACCGTCCAAGTCCAGCTCCGTCAGGCTGCCGCCGTCGCCTGTGAGGGTCTCCGCCAGCTCATATGGATACACCAGCCCACGACTGCGGGACCGCAGCACCTTCGCCCGATAGTCGTCGATGGGCTGCAACGGTGTGGTGTATGGCTCCCGCACCTCGACGCCGACCTCCCCGGAAAGTAGTCGATGGAAGCGGACGGCAAGCTCCTGCGGCTCCCCATCGATGATGAACCTCCCGTGGACCACCACCTCCTCAATGCCGGTGGAATCCGCCAACGGCGTGATCCGGTGCTGCAGATGACGGGCCTCGCGCGGATCCAGGTCCAGCGTCGGCCACACATGCACCCAGACGTGGTTGAGATCCAGATGGCTGTCTGGACGGCGGGCGCGACGGATCGACTCCAGGCAGTGCTCCACGGCCCGCTCCACATAGGGCACGGCGACCAGACGCCTGCCGTCGCGCACCAGCGCCTCCTGCCGCACCTGAGCCATGGCGATCAGCCGGTGGTCAGCGGGATTCGACTTCGCGTGGGCCTC
Source organism: uncultured Propionibacteriaceae bacterium (assembly GCA_936941515.1). Lineage (GTDB taxonomy): Bacteria > Actinomycetota > Actinomycetes > Propionibacteriales > Propionibacteriaceae > Arachnia. The sequence continues at coordinate 4,553 of CAKZJI010000135.1, read as the reverse complement.
AATGAGCAGCACGTCGTCGGGAGACGGCAGCCGATTCAGGTCGAACTCGCTCAGCCGCCACAGATCCAGGCGGCGGGCCACCATCGGGTGGTGCTCGCGGATGACCTCGTCCTCCACCAGGCCCTGACCGCGACGCAACGTCACGTAGGTGATGGACCCACCCGGCCCGCACAGCGCGACGACGACACGCCGCACTGATTCCGGCATCCACGCGGCCAGCTGGGATCGCAGGTCCGGCTCGTCGCCGTCATGCGCCAGGTACAGCTCGACGACGACGCCACCGCCCGGATCGGCGATGCGATCCGCAACGATGCCCGCGACAGGCCCGCCGGAGCCCACCTCGTCGCTGGAGCCCGTGGTGGAGATCAACTGGGTGTGACGGCCGTCGACGGTGAACTCGCCCGTCAGGACAGGGCGGCCGTTGACCTGCGTGACGTGCGGGTCCAAGCCGAAAGGGCCGTAGTGCTTCCTGGCCACGACCTCCAGCATCGGCTCGGGGCCACGAAGCCCATCAGCCAGCCGCTGCGCCAGCGTGACGTCGTTCTTCTCCGGGACTGCGACGAGTCGTGCGATGCCATCGGCATAATCAGGGGCTGCGGGGTCGGCGGCCAGACGGGCCACCTCGTCGCGCATCTCCGCCCAGATCCTGGCGCGCTCGGCGTTGACCAGCGGCTCGTCGAACCAGCGGAACCGGACGGAGCTGGCCAGGTCCCCCAGGAAGGCATGCCGCAGCTGGGTGGCCTGCCTGAGCCGCTCCAGATGCAGACGAGCCAGCGCCGCCAGGTCGCCGGTGGGCGCGGGCTCAGTGAGCCAGCGCTCCAGCAGTCCCCGGATCAGGTCCAGTGCGATGCGGTTGTCCTGCTGCACCAGGAAGACGCGGAACACCGCCTCCTCCAACTTGGGGCTGCGCTCCAGACTGCTGATGCCGTAGTGCCCCAACGCGCGGGTGAGCCGGTTGACGAAAGCTGCGGGAAGGCCCGCCCGGGCGGCGTCGAGGGTGGTCAGGAACGTGTGCAGGTGCTCACGATCGGAGTGGATGCGCAACTCGGTGCGAGTCTGCTCCCCGGCGGGCCGGTTGCGGCCCAGCTCGGTGATGTCGGCGAAGGCGGCCAGCAGGTCGCACTCGCCGCGCAGCACGTCCCCGCCGGCGGTGGCATGGGCGTCCCTGGCCGCCAGGTAGCGACGCAGAACCTCGGGGCTGGAGTCGAACCCGAGAACCGCGTTGCGCAGATCCGTCAGCGACTCCCGCCAGGCGGTGGTGGCGTCGAGGTCCCGTGACGCGGGCAGATGCAGGCCTGTGGTGGCTGCCCGCCCAAGGGCCTCGCCGATGGGCTCAAGACGCAGCAGCGGCGCCAGGCCCTCCACCTGCGTGCCGGGCTTCACCAGCACCTCGCGGATGCGGGCCGCGAAGGGCGCGACGAGAGCCGTCTCCATCTTCATCGACTCCAGCACCACGACGTCCTGGCCTGCGGCCACCTCATCGCCGGCCGCGACGGGGGTTGCGACCACCAGAGCCGGGGCAGGGGCGCGCACCACACCCCCCTCGTCACGGGAGATGCGGTGGGCCACGCCGTCGACCTCCACCAGATGGATGGGGCCGTGGGTGGCGACGAGAAGCCGGTGCCGCTGTCCCTCCACGACGATGCGGGAGTGCAGCTTGTCCAGACGCTCAATCTCGACGCGAACCCGGCGGGTGCCGTCACCCACCAGGAACTGCCGCCAGCCGATGCGGGAGACGGTGAGCTGGTGGACCTGTCCGCGGAGTTTCAGATTGATGGTGGTTTCGGGGGCATGGGAGACCTGCGGGCGACCACCGCGAGCCGTCTCCAGCAGTCGCGCGACCTGCTGCCGCTCGGCCTCCAGATAGGCCTCAATCGCGGCCGCCACCAGAGCGATCTGACTGAATCTCTCGGCGACAAGCCCCCCGTTGACGCGGGTTCGGTCAATCCAGGAGGTGTCGGCCCAGCGCACGCCGGGCGCGCCGGTGATCTCCGGCTGCTCCAACAGATCCAGCACGAACGACTTGTTGGTGGCTCCACCCGCGATGACGACGGTGGTGTCGGCGAGGGCGCGACGCAGGCGGGCGAGGGCCTCGTCCCGGGTGCGGCCGTGGGCGATGACCTTGGCGATCATCGAGTCGAAGTCGGCTGGGATCTCGTCGCCCTCCGTGACCCCGGTGTCGATGCGGATGCCGGGGCCGCCGCCGAAGGACAGGCGCTCAATGCGGCCGGGCGCGGGAGCGAAGTCACGATCGGGGTCCTCGGCGTTCAGGCGGGCCTCGACGGCGTGCCCGGCCTCGGTGGGACGCTCCCCGAGCGGAAGCCCCGCAGCCACCCGGATCTGGGCCTTGACCAGGTCGAAGTCGCACGTGACCTCGGTGATGGGATGCTCCACTTGGAGGCGGGTGTTGACCTCCAGGAACGCGAACACCTGCTCGTCCGGCTGGTACAGGAACTCGACGGTGCCGGCACCGCGATAGCCGACCGCCAGGGCAAGCCGTTCGGCGGCTGCGCGCAGCTCGTAGCTCTGCTCCCGGGAGAGCAGCGGCGACGCGGACTCCTCAAGGACCTTCTGGTTGCGGCGCTGAACGGAGCAGTCGCGCACACCGAGAGCCCAGGCGGTGGTGCCGTCGGCGATCAGCTGCACCTCGACGTGACGGGCTCCCGTGACGAGCCGCTCCAGGAATACGGTGCCCGATCCGAAGGCCCGCTCCGCCTCGTCGCGGGTGCGCTGGTAGGCGTCCGCCAGGGCGTCGGGGGAGTCAACACGCCGGATGCCGCGACCGCCCCCGCCCGCGGTGGCCTTGAGCATCAGGGGATAGCCGATGCGCTCAGCGGCCGCGAGCGCCTCGTCGAGGGTGTCGACGCCGCCACCGGACCAGGCCGCGACGGGAACCCCCACCTCCTCGGCCAACAGCTTGGAGCCGATCTTGTCCCCGAGGCGGCGCATGGCCTCCGGGGAGGGGCCGATGAACGCGATTCCCAGCGACTCCACCAGCTCGGCGAAGTCGGCGTCCTCGGCAACGAAACCCCAACCCACCCACACCGCGTCAGCCTGAACCTCGGTGAGGACACGGGCCAGGAGATCGTGGTTGAGGTAGGGGCGCTCGCCAGCCGAACCCAGGGGGTAGGCCTCATCGGCCTCCCGGGCGAACATGGCGGTGTGCTCCGCGTCGGTGTAGAGCGCGATTGTTGTAATTGGATCGGCTCCGGACTCCGCGTTGAGCTCCCGAACGGCGTGGATCAGGCGCATGGCGGCTTCCCCACGGTTGATGATGGCGATGCGTCGGAACAACGAGGCCTCCTCACTACGGTCCCGAAGACACTGACAGCCCAACGGGGCTGAACGGAATCCCATGCTCTGGAAATACGGCCAACACCCTAGGCGAACGGACCGACAAACAAGGAAGCTCGGAAATCTTGTGGGAATCCGACAAGCCTGGGGTGAAGGCGCCGGCTGCGGCCAGGTGCGTCGACGAGACGCGGCCTGTGCGTATCAGTGTCCCATGCGGGGTCAGAAAGCCAGAAGGCCAGGGCAGTGGCGGCTGCTGGCGGCTCCGCGAGGGTGGCGTCTCCCGCAACAGAGCGTGAAAGCGACGAAGTTAGGCTGCAGCAACGCCTCCCATGCCATCTTGTGTCATCCGCCCAGCGTGGCCGGACTGTGCGACGGGCCGAGTCCTTGTGGTGCGGAATGCAGGGGTTTATTCTGAGCGATACCACGACGATGCAGTACGACGACGATGTTGAAGGAATACTCACCTGCTTGCATGCCTCGTGCTGTTGCCGGGGTTGACGTGTCGGTCCTGGCGGGCCCCCGTCAGGCCGCATGATCATCTACACAAAGGAGTTGTGATGCCCAATGCGATAACTGTCAAGGGGCTGCGGAAGACCTACGGAGACTTCGTGGCCATCGATGACGTGGACCTCGAAGTGGAGGCTGGGGAAGTCTTTGCCTTTCTGGGGCCCAACGGTGCCGGGAAGACGACGACTATTGACATATTGACGGGTGCCCAGAGGCGCACGGACGGGGTGGTCAGCGTTCTGGGACGAGATCCTCAGAAGGATGAGCGTGACTGGCGTGCCTTGGTGGGTGTTGTTCCCCAGGGCACTGCGAAGTACCCCGAACTGACTGTCAGGGAGGTTGTGGATCATTTTGCGAGCTTCTATGAGGCTTATTCATAGGGGTGTTTTGGTTTTCCCCAGCTAACGCTTTACTCCGAGGGGGATGTGAGGGCGGCTTGCCCGATCTGGGATAATTCAAGGTGTAGAAACAAAAACCTCAGATGAAAGACAAGCCGCTGCCGTGAATACTACCACAAGCCTTGACCGTGACCAGATCCTCAACCTGTGCGAACTGATCCACACCGCCTGCTCCGGGAACCTTCCTCCGGCAGGGTCCCGTGTCCTGGGCTTGTTCCGCTGTATCCAGGTCACTGTGTTGATATTGCGGCACAATCTCACCCAGGAGTTGCTGGCCGACATCCACACAGTCTCCCAAGCCACCATCTCACGAGTGGTGGCGGTCTACACTCCCCTGATCGCCGAAGCCCTCCA
>CAKZJI010000134.1:0-2500 GCA_936941515.1 uncultured Propionibacteriaceae bacterium | reverse complement strand
GCACGCCCGGGTCATGTGAGGACGGCGGTCGCAACTGGCGCCCCCTTTCAACCTGCGTCTTTCCCAGGGTGTTGACTCCTGCTGATGTGACCCGTTGAACAGCTAAACAGTCATCGTTCAAGGAGACTCCGTGCACCAACACTGGACCATTGAGGACTTGATCGACGACTGGACCCTTCTTCCTACCGAGCAGGCTCTCCTCGCGGGCAGCCAGGAGGCCAATCGCCTTGGCCTCGCGGTGATGCTCAAAGCCTTCCAGTACGAGGGCCGATTCCCGGCCCGCACGAGGGACGTTCCCCAGGCCGCCGTGGAGTTCGTCTCTCGTCAAGTGGGCGTCGAGGTCACGCAATTCGAGCGGTACGATTGGCGGGGGCGCAGCAGTTCCACCCACCGCGCCCTGATCCGCGAGTTCTGCGGCTACCGGGCCTTCGCGGAAGCGGATGTGCCGCCACTCGTGGACTGGATGTGCGAGCACGCCCTGCCCAGAGAAGAGCGCCAGGACCTTCTGAAACTGAAAGCTCTGGCCCTGGATCACCTGCGGGATTCACGAATCGAGCCACCGACCCACGCGCAACTGGAGCGCCACCTGGCCTCGGCGGAGCGCACCTTCGAGACGAGGCTGTGCGGGTTGATCTTCTCCAGCCTGGACCCAGGACAGGTCCAGGCTCTTCACGAGCTGTTGCGGGCCACCGTCGCGGACGAGGACGAGCCCGAGGGCGCGACCGACCGGACCTCCCTGATTCACTGGCTGCGGACCGATTCCCGCAAGCCGGGCCTGGAGAGCGTCGAGCAGCAGATCGCCAAGCTGGGGCGACTGCGCGCTGTGGGCCTGCCGAGAGGGCTGTTCGAGGGCGTGCCTATCGGTGTGCAGCGGCGGTACCGGGAGCGAACGGGGGTAGAGACACCCAGCGAGCTGCGCGCCCACCCGGAGGCGATCCGGGCGACCCAGCTCGCCGCGTTCGTTTAGCTCCGGCTCGGCGAGATCACGGACTCACTAGTGGACCACCTCATCCATACCGTCCACAAGATCGGCGCCCGGGCCGAGCGGCGGGTCGAGAAACGCATCCTGGCCAATATCAAGAAGACCTCCGGTAAGGACCGCCTGTTCGAGAGATTGCTGGAAGCGGCACTGGACAACCCCGAAGGGACGGTGCGGGAGGTGCTGTTCCCCGTCATGGGGGAGGAGCGTCTGCGCGACCTGCTGCGGGAGTTCCGGGCCAGAGGGTCGTACCGCCAAGAGGTGCATATGCACCTCCGGTCCTCATACAAGCAGCACTACCGTCGCATGACCCCGGGGCTGCTCACCGCTCTGGAGTTCCGCTCCAATAATTCAGCACACCAGCCTGTCATTGACGCCCTGGCGCTCGTCAAACGCTACCTGAACAGCAAGGCGCTCAACTATTCCACTTTTGAAGAAATCCCCGTGCAGGGCGTGATCGCCAGGAACATGCAGGACCTCATCCTGGAGACGAACGAGGACGGCGAGGTCCGGCTGAACCGGGTGAACTACGAGGTCTGCGTCCTCGACGCCTTGCGGGACGCCCTGCGTTGCCGGGAGGTCTGGGTGGTAGGCGCCGACCGCTACCGCGACCCGGACGCCGATCTACCTGCGGACTTCGAGCAGCAGAAGACCGAATATTTCGCGGCCCTGAAGCAGCCCCAGGAGGCGACCCAGTTCGTGACGGGGTTGCGCGAGCGGCTCCATGACGCCCTGGTGCGTTTCCATGCGGATCTGCCGAAAAACGAGAAGGTTCGCGTCGTCTCCAAGGACGGGGGACGCTTCGGTGTGACGCCGCTGGACCCGCAGCCCGAGCCGCCCACCCTGGGGGCGATGAAAGGGGAGCTGGGGCGACAGTGGCCGGGCACCGGCCTGCTGGACATGCTCAAGGAGGCTGACCTGGACGTGGGCTTCACCGACCTGCTGCGCAGCGTGCTGACCCGGGAGATTCTTCCCCGGGCGGAGGCGCAGAAGCGCCTCCTGCTGTGCCTGTTCGGGCTGGGAACGAACATGGGCCTCAAGCGCGTTGCCTCCGGCGACACCATCACCCCCGATCAACTGCGCTATGTCCGCAAGCGGTACATCACCCGCGAGGGCCTGCGGGCGGCCAACGCCCAGCTCGTGAACGCCATCCTGGCGGCGCGCCGCCCCGACCTCTGGCAAGCGCAGGCGCGCAAAAAACCGACGGCGGACAGGTGACAAAACCGCTGGCTTCCTGTATGAGCGCGCGGAATTTCGGACAAACCGAAGTCTTTACAGCAACTACGGGCATGACCACCGCTCCGGTCCGGGACCAAATCCGGGCCAGGCTGCACGATGAGACCGCATCGACGGCGATTGTGCACCCCAGCGAGCGCTCTGGCGGTTCAAAAGAACAAGAAGGACAGTCGAGATGGACATCATCCGTCAGCTCGAGGCCGAACAGGCCGCGAAGATTGAAGAAAAGCGCAAGCTTCCCGAATTCCAGCCCGGCGACACGGTGCGCGTGCAATTGGACAGCGA
>CAKZJI010000133.1 GCA_936941515.1 uncultured Propionibacteriaceae bacterium | reverse complement strand
GGATACAACTGTTGTGAACACGTTCCGAACCGCCTCGGGATACAGCCCCAGCACATCGAGAAGAAACTCGTCTGGAGATTGGGCGAACAACTCACCAGGAAGAGCGGCATCGTCGAAGTCCTTGAGGTTGAACGTGACGATGACGTCCGCGCGTCCCATGAGAGCCGCTGCGACGACGTGCCGGTCGCCAGGATCAGCGACGACGACGCCGTCGCCAGGGCCCTGGATGAGGTGCGCAACCATGTGCGAGGCCTGTCCAACGTTCTCGACCCGGGATGGCTGGCCGCGGTGGAGGAGTCGCTCTCAGAGCCTCCCGGGGCCGCTGCCCTGAAGGTCTTGGACTCCCTGGTCAGCGCGGTCCACGCCCCACGGCTGGGGGATGTCTCCCAGGAGCCGGCCGCCGAGCTGCTGCTGCGACGATCACGGCAGGGTGCCTATATCCTGGCCGATCGCTGCCGGTCGCTTACCACTGATTCCCCCGACCGGGACTGGCGTGCGGCCAGCGCCGCCGCCGAGCAGGTCAGTGCCAACGGCAGGGTAGCGGCCCTGCTGCAGGGCAAGCGTGCGCACAAGCTGCTGGGGCGGGTCAACAAGCTGACGAAGGCCTTGCGGAGCTGCGCCGTCGCCGTCGAGACCCCAGGCGTGGCAGACCTCACCCCGGAGGAGGCATTTCAGCGGGGACGTGAGGTGGAACGCGCCCACCAGCGGATCGGATCCGCGCGCCGCGAGTTCGTGGCCAGCTGGCCCAAGCGTCTGGCAGCCGTCCGGAAGCTCGCCATCCGGGAGAGTCGGTGAGCGCCGAGCCACGCGCTGCCGGGCGGCCGGGGCTGTTCGTGGTGTTCGAGGGCGGTGATGCCGTCGGGAAGTCCACTCAGGTGCGGCGGCTGGTGTCGTGGCTGAGCATGCATGACATCCCGCACATGGTCACCCGGCAGCCCGGCGGCACTCGGCTCGGTGCCGAGCTGCGGAGGCTGCTGCTCGACCCCGCCCATTCCGAGCTGACCTCTCGCGCGGAGGCGCTCATCTACGCCGCCGACAAGGCCCAGAATGTCGACGAGCTGATCCGCCCCGCGCTGAAAGAGGGCAGGGTCGTGGTCTGCGACCGCTATGTGGACTCGATGATCGCTTACCAGGGGGCTGGGCGGGTGCTCGACCTGGAGGAGGTGACTCAGGTGGCCACGTGGGCGACCGGGGGGTTGAGACCCGACCTCACCGTCCTCCTCGACGCTGACCCTCTGGTCGCCGTGGCGAGCCTTCGTGACCGGGACCGCCTTGAGGCCGCCGGGTTGGAGGTTCACCAGCGGGCCCGGAGCCATTTCCTAGACCTGGCCAGCCGCGACCCGGAACGCTATCTGGTGCTTGACGCCCGTGAGCCTCGTGAGACCATCGCCCAGGCCGTCGTCACCCGCGTCCATCAGCTGCTGGGGAGTCGATCATGAGCGTCTGGGATGAGCTGGTCGGCCAGCAGCGTGCTGTGGAGACGCTGCGACGCGCCATCGCGGGCGGATCGCATGCCATGACTCATGCGTGGCTGTTCGTCGGCCCGCCCGGTTCGGGGCGTTCAAATGCGGCGCGCGCCTTCGCCGCCGCCCTGCAGTGCGCCCGGGGTGGCTGCGGAGAATGCAACGACTGCCGGACCGCGCGCTCTGGAGCCCATCCCGATGTCACCCTGCTGCGCACCGAGCAGCTCAGTATCGGGGTCGCCGAGGTCCGTGACCTGGTCTCTCGCGCCAACGTCGCCCCCGTGAACCGGCGCTGGCAGGTGATCGTGGTGGAGGACGCCGACCGCATCACCGAACGCGGTGCGGATGCCCTGCTGAAGGCGCTGGAGGAGCCTGCCCCGAAGACGGTGTGGCTGCTGTGCGCGCCCAGCGCCGACGACGTGATCGTCACCATTCGCTCCCGATGCCGGGAGCTGCGACTCGTCACCCCGCCTATCGGGGATGTGGCGCGCCTGCTCGTCGAACGCGACGGGGTTGACGAGACTCTGGCCTGGCATTGCGCTCAGGCGGCGCAGGGACACATTGGGCGGGCCCGGGCGCTGGCGCTGAATGATGAGGCGCGGCATCGTCGTCACGAGATCCTGGGGCTGCCCGCGCAGCTGAACACCCTCACGGACTGTCTCGTCGCGGCGGAGAGCCTGGTGGAGTCGGCCTCCCAGGAGGCGACGCAGCTCACCGCCGACCTGGATGTCAGGGAGATGGAGGAGCTTCAGCGGGCGCTCGGGATGGGCACCAGGAAGGTTAGGGCCCGTGGGACGCAGGGTGCCATCAAGGAGCTGGAGGATCAGCAGAAGGCGCGCGCCAAGCGGGCGCAGCGTGATGCGCTGGACCGGGTGCTGACCGAGCTGACCGGCTATTACCGCGATGTCCTGGCCAGCCAGACTGCGCCCGACGTGAGGTTGGTGAACTCTGATGTTGCCGACCAGATCGTCTCGTTCGCGCGCCGCACCACCCCGGAGCAGACCATCCGAGCCCTTGATGCGCTGTTGAGAGCCCGTGAGGCCCTGGAGGGGAACGTCGCCCCGCAGCTGGCCCTGGAGGCCATGTTGGTGGAGCTCGGCAGGGCATCGCATCGCTGAACACGGGCGCGCCTCTTCAAACCAGGGCGTCTGCGATGCAAGTATGGTCTGAAGTGTTCTCGGGATTCAGGAGGGTCTATGTCTTCACATGACGCTGGTGACTGGGTACGTCAGGGCACGCCCCGGGGGACCGGCTGGGAGGACGACCAGAGCGAGTACGGCACCACGCTGGAACCTGCTGAATGGGATGACCACGCGGCCGAGCAGGCAGTGCCGGTGGAACGTCCGCAATCCCGGCCGAGACCGCGCCCCGCAACTCATGCTGCTCCTGTGATCCAGCCCAGGTCGCAGGGACCCGCGAGGACTCCGCAGCCTGATCAGGCTACGGAGCCGACGGCCCGGGTGGAGCTGGAGCCCGGTGAGCCTCTTGCGGAGGAGGACCTGGAGACCACGCGGGTTCGTCTTTTCGATGAGAGCCCGGAAGGTGCCGCGCCGGAGCGGCAGGCAATGCCGGAACGCTCGGTTCCGCAACGTCCTGCCGCTACCCACGAGTCTCAGCTTCCGCAGCGTTCTGCTGTCACGCCGTCGCCCCAGAATCCACAGCGGCAGGTCGCGGTTGACCCGTATGTCGAGGAGCCCCAGCCCGAGCCCACGGAGGAGATCCGAGCTGCGATGACGAAGGCCGAGTCTCCTCAGCGGCTCTCCCAGGAGGCGCAGTCGACGACGCCCTCCGCGTCGGTGGCGGCTCAGCGTCTTGGCGGTGCCCCCGACCCCGAGATCAGCCCGCGGGCAGGGGGTCAGAGCCAGGTGCCGCAGCGTTCTGCCTTGCCTCAGACGGCTGCGTCGGAGACCGAAGAGCAGCCCACCTCTGTGACGCCTCCTGGACAGGAGTCTCCCCTCGTCGAGGAGACGGTGGTGTCAGGCCGTTCGCCGGAGGCTCCGGCTGCGCTCTACCGGGAGGGTGAGGGTGCGTTCGAGCCTTCCCAGGGGGAGAGCCCTATCGAGGCTACCTCGGTGCAGCCACAGGTTGTGGCCGGTGCCGGAGCGCCCACGCCCGCCCCGACCCCGCCCCCGGCGGAGGAGGTCGAGGAGGAGCTGTTCGGCCCCGCCGAGGGGCTGCACTCCACCTTCCGGATCATGCGCGACGAGCTGCTGGACACGGTGCAGCAGGTGGGCGGCCAGCTCGGCGGTGTCCTGGTCGATCGTCGCGTTGATCGTGACGGGCATCCCCATTTTGAACAGCGCCTTGACCAGATCGGCCCGGCTGATCGCCCCGGTGTTGTAGTGGAAGCTGACCAGAGCATCGAACTGCGCCTGCGAGGTGCGATCGATGGCCGATCCCAGCGCCT
>CAKZJI010000132.1 GCA_936941515.1 uncultured Propionibacteriaceae bacterium | reverse complement strand
CGACGACACATGCTGGGGTGCGAGATGATGGGGCTCGACCCTGAAAGATGGAGGACGCATTGCCCAGGACCCTGCTGTTCGCTCCTGAGACCTTCAACTTCGCGGAGGTCACCCGCTGCATCGAGGTCGCCCGCCGACTTCCGGAGTTCCGGTGCGTGTTCGCCGGGTTCTCTGAGCGCTTCGCATCGCCGATCCGGGAGGCCGGGTTCGACTACCGAGCCCTGGAGCCCGTGCTCACCGACGCCGAGAGTGAGATGGCGATGACCTTCGACCAGGGACGGGGATGGCGGCATCCGTTTAGCGTGGACATGGTCCGGCGCCGGGTGCTCAGTGAAAGGGCCCTCATTCGGGATCTTGGCGCGGAGGCCGTTGTGATCGGCACCACGCTGAGCCAGCTGATCTCCGCGCGTGCCGAGGCGGTGCCGATCTTCTATGTGAAGCCGTTTGCCTACTCTGTGCCGCACATGACGCAGATGCGCCGCACCGGATTCCTGCCGACGGCAACCCCGGTCCAGCGAGTGGTGGACCGGGCAGTTGCCTGGGGGATCCGCCATGTGCTGGCGAGGCTCCTGCCGGCTCCCGTGGGATTCCGGAAGGTGGCCCGGGAGTGTGGGGTGCGGGTGCCAGGGACGCTGGTGGGGTTCATCGGAGCGGACGTCAATCTGGTGGCCTCCCCGCCCCAGCTGATTCCAAACTGGTGCCGTTTTCCCGACGACTATCAGGCGGTGGGACCTGTCTATGCCCAACTCGATGTGCCTGTCCCCGAGGAGATCGCGCGACTGCGGGAGCGAGGCCGCCCCGTGGTGCTCGTCGCGATGGGAAGCTCCGCAAGCCGAGATCTGGTGCTTGATGTGCTGCACAGTGCAGCCAGGGCCGATGTGGAGATCATCACCCCGAGCGCGCTCTATCTCTCCCCGGGGGACCAGGCCTCCCTGCCGGAGAACGTGCACGTCACCGGCTGGATACCTGTGCACCGGCTGGGGAATCTGGTGGACGTCGCCATCAGCCACGGTGGTGAGGGCACCGTCCAGACCAGCTGCGCCAGCGGGTGGCCCTTCATCGGAATCCCGCTGCAGCTGGAGCAGCGGTACAACGTGACCCGGTGTGTGGAATTCGGCAATGCCCGGCTGGTCAGCCGTGGGCGGGCTAGGCGCGTGGACTGGGCCCGTCTTGTTGCCGCGCTGCTGGCTGATGAGTCAATGAGGGCTGCTGCCAAGCGCATGGCACAGCTCTTCGAGGGGCAGGACGGGCCCGGCGTCTGCGCCCAGGTGATTCGCGAGAAACTGGGAGAGTGACGTGAAGCATCTTGAACTGCGACCACTGATGGTCGGCGATGCCCCCGCGTTCTGGACGCCTTTGCGGCTGATCCTGAGATGGTGAGGCAGGGGAACGTCGGCAACCTGGGTGAGGCCGAGCGCTACATCAGCCGGTTGATCGATCCCGCCGGAGTGCATCGGGTCTTCGCCCTGGCGGGGACATCGCTGTTCGGCGTGGTGGGGCTGACTGTTGATGCCGGGAATCGCAACGGCTGGTTCTGGTACTGGACTCATCCCGAGGTGCGAGGCCGTGGCTGGACGGGGCGAGCTGCTGCAACCGTGGCGAACTGGGCTCTGGTTGGTGGAGGCCTCCACCGGCTTGAACTCGGGCATCGAGCAAACAACCCCGCCTCGCGTGGTGTGGCTCTGGCCGCAGGGTTCATCCAGGAGGGTGTCGAGCGGGAGAAGTTCGTCATGCATGGCCAACGGGTCGATGTCCTGACCTACGGGAGGCTCGCCACTGATCCCATGCCGGCAACGGAGCCGCTCTCGATTCAGCTGTCCTGATCCCTGGTGTGGCTGTGCCCTCTGAGGCGCAGGTGTCGCTGAAACAGACCTGAAGAGGCTATTGACCCTCCAGGTGCGACCAATCTAAAATTGGTCTATACCAATTGGGTGCCGTTCAAGGATGAGCGAGGAGGAGATCTGATGTCTCGCAGATGTGGCGCAATAGCCGTGGCCGTGCTGGCCTCACTGATGTTGGGAACAGGGGTGGCCGCGGGGACGCCGTCTCGCCACCCGCACCCAGGGAACCCCTGGGACGGGAACCGAGACTGGCGGCTGATCCGGGCCGAGAACTTCAACCGTCCGATGAAGCCCCGGTGGGACACGGGCTGGTTCCCGAACAAGGACGAGGCGGGAACCGAATATGACGTTGATGCATATGACAATGATGGCGAGTTCTTCCAGACCTTCGGAGGGGATGCCTTCCGCGAGCACCTAGCCGGGCTTGACCTCTACCGCCGCTCCTACGTCATCGGGAAGAAGGGGTGGCTCACCGTCGAGATGGCAGCCCGTGACCGGGACGGGGACGGGACCCCGGATGATGTGCCCAGCTTCGAGCGGACCCGCTCCAAGAAGCTGGGGGCGGTGGGAACCTTCACTGTTCCCGACAGCAACTCGGCCGTCATTCTGCGATCCACGAACCCGCTGCCTTCCGAATACCGGGTCGAGGTGACGCTCCGAGCCATCGACTTCGGCGGCCAGCGCGACGGGTACTGGGACTACGACGGGAAAACCAACGGATATCGTCCCGGCCACTGCAAGACGATCTATCCCTGGCCCGGCTCCCCGAGCGCCGACTACACACCGGATGAGTGCGACTGGTATGACGTCACCAGCGACTCCAACGGCTACTACTTCCTGTCGATCATGGACTACCCGGCTGCGCCGCACAACAACGTGTTCGTGCATCAGCGTCGCAAGGTCGTGATGGATGGCTACAACCGCTACCGGTACACCGGCACGGGCCTGCGCTACTGCGACCCCAACACTGGGGAGTTCCAGCCCTATGAGTGGGGCAGCGGCAATGGGGTCAACATGCTATTCATGACCCCCTTCCGGCGGTACACATCCTCCCCTGGGACGCAGTACCTGATGCATTCGGAGTGCGGAACAGCCTACGGGGGCGGCATCGTCAGCCAAGTGGATCTGATGCCGGAGATGATGCCTCGCCTCAGCTACACCTTTGCCATTGAGCGCCGCAACGGTGAATACACCCTGGAGGTCTCCGGGAACTTCCGCAATGTCGGGTGGGCCACCTACCGCTACAGCCAGCCCTTCGACGACGGTGAGCATCCCATCCACCACTACAACCAGACCGCCGAGGAATACGACGGGCGGCACAATATGGACTGGTCGTACACGGCAGGCGACCGGACCTTCGTGGACCCGGACATCTGGCCTGCGGGGTCCGCCTACCCCGACTACTTCATGATCGGCATTCCCCACATGAACTTCTATGAGGGCAGCGCGAGCATCGAGGACGTTCAACTCTACGTTCCCCGTCGCTGACCTGACCCCGGGCGTCTTGCCACCCCGACCCTGTGGTGGACAGGCGCCACCACAACAGCCTTTCATCCCGAATCGGAGGGACCAATGGAATTCATATCTCAGTTTGCCGCGGCTTTGGCAAACAACCTCTTCTCACAGGTGGCCGTCCTCATCGGTCTCATCGCCATGGTCGGCCTCATACTGCAACGAAAACCATTCGAACAGGTGGTGGGCGGAGCGGTCCGGGCGACTCTCGGGGTCGTCGTCTTGAATATCGGCGTTGAGATCTTTGTCAAGGGACTGGAATCCTTCCAGGCCATCGTCTCCAGCGCCTTCAACATCACACCGCCGACGAGCACCAGCAACATGAAAACCTTCCTGGAGGAGGGGGGAAGTGTGGTTCCCCTGGTGATCGCCTTGGGCTTCCTCATCCATCTGGTGCTGGTCGCGCTGTTCAAGGCCGCACGCTATGTGTACCTGACCGGTCACCTCATGTACTGGATGTCGCTGGTCCTGGTTGCCACTCTGGTGGAGGCCGTGCCGGGAGCCGACCCCATC
>CAKZJI010000131.1 GCA_936941515.1 uncultured Propionibacteriaceae bacterium | reverse complement strand
CGACAGCCGGCAGACTCATGGAAGGAGCCCGAGTTTCCGGCTGGAAACAAGCCATCAACCAAATGGCCGTGGCCTACCCCGACCGCTTCGACAAATACCTATAAACCTAACCCCACACACAAACAACTTGACGCTGATAATGGGAATACAGGATCGGAACCACGTGGAATGACCCACTTCTTGACTGGCCATGATCTCCTCATGTGCCTTCAGCGTGATCTGTCTTCCATGTTAGTTCCGACCCTGTACCGCAATCTGGTGAATCCGCCCATGACCTTATAGGAGCGTGACGTCTCCACCGTGACCACCCCGGCAGGTGTCTAGTGTAGTCGTCCCATCAGCGTCTTGTCTGCCCGGAAACCCCGGATCGCGGGTCACCCGCACGTTTGCTCACAGACAGGACCTGATCCCCAATGTCTACCACTTTCGACTGCCCCACCGGCCCCGTTGCCGGAATCGACACCCACACCGATACCCACACTGTTGCCGTTATTTCGGACACCGGCCGGCACATCGCCACCGACACCTTCCCCGCCACCAACCCTGGCTACGTGGCGATTTCAGAGTTCATGGCAACCTACGGTGTCACCACCGTCGGTGTGGAAGGAACCAGCTCCTATGGAGCAGGCCTGACACGCCACCTTCGCACCCAGAAATACTCAGTCGTAGAAGTCTTACGCCCTACCCGGGCCGTTCGACGCCGGGACGGCAAATCAGACCCCGTTGATGCTGTCGCTGCCGCCCGCCAGGTGCTCACCGGGGAAGCCTTAAGCATCCCGAAAGACACTTCCGGGCCAGTGGAATCCCTCCGTGGGTTGCAGATCACCCGCCGTCAGCTCGTGATGACAGCAGCGAAACTGATGACAACGATCAAATCGTTGCTGGTCACAGCACCCGATGAGATTCGACGCCGCTATAGTGCGATGTCCACATTGGTCATGGTGGAGGCCTTGTCCCGGTGCCGACCATCAGCTGACCTGGCCGACCCCAGAAATGGGGTGCTCCTCGCGTTGAAGACATTAGCCACCACCTATCGTGATTTACAGAAACAGGGTACGCAGCTGGAAAAACACATCAGTATCCTGGTTGAGATGATCAATCCGCATGTGACCTCGATATTTGGGTGTGGTTCCGTGGTGGCTGCTGATCTGATTGTCAGTGTGGGGGATAATCCAGGCCGGATTCACTCCGAGGCAGCATTAGCTCATCTGTGCGGGGCCGCACCGATTCCGGCTAGTTCTGGACGGACTCATCGGCACCGTCTCAACCGGGGTGGTGATCGTCGGGCGAATTCTGCGTTGCATCGGATCGCGTTGGTGCGGATGCATCATGACCAACGCACCAGGGACTACGTAGCCAAACGCACCAAGGAAGGATTGTCGAAAAAGGAGATCTTACGGTGTCTGAAACGCGCCATTGTCAGGGAGGTCTACCGGGTGTTGTGCTTGGGTCAGGCCGTTCTTCCAACGGGCCAGGTAGAGGTTGATGAACTCAAAGCTCGACGGATCGAGAGGCAGTTATCGCAAGCCCAGGTTGCTGAAAAACTCGGGTGTGCCCCGGCGAGAATCAGTGATATCGAAACCGGCAAGCGCCCTTTGCCGGAGTTGAGGTTGGCTTATGAAGAACTTCTCAAATCAGCTTGACACAACATAGGAGCATCACCCTTCAGGAATGACAGGCGAGGAGCAATCCGCGGGGACGGATAAGGCCACAGCGCGTTCAAATGTCTCACATGAGTGCAACGGTGAGGGGTGTAGAGAACGCACGGTGGGCGGTTGCGAATAAGTGACCACGCTGGCAGCCAAGAGGTACGAGCGATGAAAGATCAGCTCGAGCATTAGCGAACGTACTGACGTCGCTTTATTAGGTGTACTGACCGGGTACGTTGCGGGCACGCCGGTTCGGCGCACCGCCACAGCCGCTTGCGCCACACCAGCAGCACCGGCCGCCCCGCCGAGGGGATGTCACGCACCAGATGCTCACGCCGGCCGTGGGCCACCGCGACCACCCCGCACCGCGGGCACCCGGTCACCGACTCGGAGGTCTCCACCAACAGCTCCAGCTCACCGCCGTACTCACCGGCGGCAAGCACCACCAACCCCGAGATGCCGAGCATCGCAGCGGGCAGGACGGTAGCCTCAACACTCACCTGGGACTCCTCTCGATCCGTTGCTTGGTCGCTACGAATCGTGGAGTCCCAGGCCCGTCTTCACCAGCCCAACCCGGTCAGCGCGTCGCAACCCGGCTACCACGCTTGGTGAGGAAGAGCTGCTAACATGGTTCGGCGACGGCCCGGGCACGTCCTTGTTCCTAACCGTCGTGCGCTGGGGTCCGCGTGGACCGCTCGGCCAGCGTCCATCCAGTCAGGAGGCAGTCAGCAGATGTTCGACGACAACGGCTCATTCCTGCTCGCCATGTTCGAGTTCTTCATCTTCTTCGCATGGTTCATGTCCCTGTGGTGGATCTTCGGAGATCTCTTCCGCAGCAAGGACCTCGGCGGCTTCGCGAAGACGCTGTGGGTGGTGTTCATCATCGTGCTGCCGTTCATCGGAATGCTCGCGTACCTGCTTGTTCGAGGTCGGGGGATGACCGACCGCGCGGTCGAGGCGCACCAGGAGCTCCAGCAGCGGCAGGATGAGTACATCAAGTCCGTCGCCGGCGGCTCCGCCGGATCGAGCCCGACCGATGAGATCGCCTCGGCGAAGGCCCTTCTCGACTCGGGAGCGATTACCCAGCAGGAGTTCGACCAGATCAAGGCAAGGGCGCTCTCCTCGGTCTGACCCTGGTCCGCTCCCTCGCCAGCCGCAGCGTCGCGGTCCGAGGGCGGCCATCCGGCGCGGCCTTGTCGCGGGGCGAATTCGCGGTTCGCCGGACGCTGGCCAGCTTGGCTCCTAGGCTCCGGGTGCCGCGCCGCCATCGAGGGGGGAGCAATGATCAGAACCTGTGGATGGCTCTCGGCGGGGTGACGTGAAAGTGGCGTACCTCCCGAGCAAGATCTGAAGCCCATACAAGTTCTGATCAGGGTCGGCGTTGGAGCGCCGGCTCGGGAAGGTACGCCCATGCTCAAGGTAGTCCAGGAGAACACCGAGTCCAACGTCGACGCGACCGTGCACGGTGGGTCGTTGCTCGATGAGATCGTGCGTGACGGCGCCCGGCAGATGCTCGCGGCCGCGCTGCAGGCCGAGGTCGCGGCTTACGTCGAGCGGTTCGCCGGGGAGGTCGACGAGCACGGTCACCGGCTGGTGGTCCGCAACGGGTACCACGCTGCGCGTGAGGTGACCACGGCCGCCGGCGCGGTCCCGGTGCGCCAACCGCGGGTCGACGACCGCCGGATCGATGAGGCCACCGGTGAGCGGAAGCGGTTCGGCTCGGCGATCCTGCCGGCGTGGGCCCGTAAGTCACCGCAGATGGCCGAGGTGCTGCCGCTGCTCTACCTGCACGGTCTGTCCTCCAGCGACTTCGGACCGGCGCTGACCCAGTTCCTCGGCACCTCGGCCGGACTGTCGGCCAAGACGATCACCCGGCTGACCGAGCAGTGGCAGGCCGAGGCCCTCGCCTTCAACCAGCGCTCCCTGGCCGGGACCGACTACGTCTACGTGTGGGTCGACGGGATCCACCTCAAGGTCCGCCTCACCCAGGACAAGGTCTGCCTGCTCGTCATGGTCGGGGTCCGCGCCGACGGCACCAAGGAACTGATCGCCCTGGACGACGGGCACCGGGAGTCCACCGAGTCCTGGGCCGACCTGCTGCGCTCGTGCAAGCGCCG
>CAKZJI010000130.1 GCA_936941515.1 uncultured Propionibacteriaceae bacterium | reverse complement strand
CGACCTCCCCGGAGTCAGCCGCCGCTCGTGCCATCCTCCGCCGCTGAGAGGTCGATGTCGCTTCCGCTGGTGTCGTCGTACCAGCCGTGAGGCAGGATGACCTTGCCCCGAGGGCTTCCCTGCCTGCCGCGTGGAGTCCCGAGTTCGCTCAGGGGGAAGGGCTGCTCTGCATCCAGCAGCCCGACGAGTTCCCGCAGCTCCTCCAAAGACGACACCATGGCGAAACGCCTCCGGAGCTCGCCGACGGGATAGCCCTTGAAATACCAGGCCATGTGCTTGCGGAGATCAATTACCCCCCGCTGGCCCATGAGTTCAACCAGCAACTCGGCATGCCTGATCAGCATGACTCCCACCTCGCCAAGGGTCGGTCGGGCGCGCTGGCCCTGTCCGGCGAAGGCTGCCGCGAGGTCACCGAACAGCCAGGGTCTGCCCAGGCATCCCCGGCCGATGACCACTCCGTCGCAGCCAGTGATCTCCATCATGCGCAAAGCATCCTCGGCTTCCCACAGGTCCCCGTTGCCCAACACAGGAATGCTCACGGCCTGTTTGAGTTCGGCGATTCGAGACCAGTCCGCGTCACCAGAGTAGGCCTGCTGCACCGTCCTGGCGTGAAGGGCCACAGCCGCAGCTCCTTCCTCCTCGGCAATCCGGCCGGTATCGAGAAATGTCTCGTGCTCCCTGTCGATCCCAATCCGGGTCTTCACCGTGACAGGCACCCCCGACTCATCGGCGGCGCGCACCGCTGCCCGGATGATGGCACGCAACCGGTCACGCTTGTACGGCAACACCCCGCCTCCGCCCTTGCGGGTCACCTTCGGCACAGGGCATCCGAAGTTGAGGTCAATGTGGTGTACGCCATGTTCGGTCACAAGGAGCCGTGTCGCCTGCGCCACGACTTCAGGATCCACGCCATACAGCTGAACCGAGCGGATAGTCTCGCTCGGGTCGAAGGTCAGCATCGCATGCGTTTTGTGATCCCCCACGATGATGCCCCGCGACGTCATCATCTCGCAGACGTAGAGCCCCGCCCCCTGCTCCAGACACAGGGCGCGAAACGCAGCATTCGTGATGCCTGCCATCGGGGCGAGCACAACGGGAAGCTCGGCCACGACAGCGTCTCGTCTGCTCGGCGCATGCAGGCGAAGAGGCTCAACCACTGGGTACCCCCATCTCGTTGGTGACCGGGCGATTCTACGCATGGTTGGATGATGGCCATGAATTCTCTGCTAGCCGACTCGCACCTTCCGTTCCTCCTCCCCGACTATGCACACCTGAGTGATCAGCAGTTTGAGGAGGCGATCATCACCGGTTTGGCCGAGCAGCGGGATGCACTGGAGATGATCGCCACCAACCC
>CAKZJI010000129.1 GCA_936941515.1 uncultured Propionibacteriaceae bacterium | reverse complement strand
CAGTCCCCGCCAGATCGCCAGCTGCCTAAGGACCTTCACCATTCCGGAACCAGACGCCCGTATCGATCCTGCTGGCCCCACACCCCAGGTAGGGAAAACCCTCCCTTAAGGGCTGAAATAGGCACCCCTCAGGTGGCTGTCTGTGTTCCCGCAGGCTTCACGCCAGCGCGAGACGACCAGCTAAAGACACCACCTCATGGAAGCGCTCCCAGTCTGGAGATACCCAAGGGACTCAGGATCCTCATCTCCTCACCCTCCGACAGACGTGCTCCCTGTTGCAATCACCTTGGCGGGAAGTCGGGGTAAGAACAGGGACAACCCCCACAGTGACGCCATCGCACCGGCACGGCCATCAACCACACCACCACATCAGGGCAGAACCTCCCAGAACCGCACAACTCGACCGCCAGGAGGGACACCCAGCCCACACACTGGCGGCCACCGGCCGTGGCGAAAGCGAGCCAACCCCATACTCCCGGCTCACACGGGCTGGCGGAGCCGGTCCATCATGGGGCGGCGATCAAACTGGGCAGGCAGCCAGGTAGTAGCCACGGCGAGCACGAGCACCACCGCGACCACCGGCGCGAGCGTGCTCCACGGCAGGGCCGCGAGGAAGACGCGCATCCCTCCCCCGGAGAATACGGCCGACCCGGCAGCACTCAGGATGGTGGCGATCAGCCCGAACAGGATGCCGGTGATGGCGTAGATGGCGCCCTCCAGGATCGTGGTGGCCATGAGCGTGGAGCGCCGGGCCCCGATAACGCCCAGCAGGGCACCCTCCTGCCGCCGGGCGGAGCCGACCATCGCGATGTTGGCGACGCCTCCCGCACCCGAGATGATGAAGATAGGTACGGCGATGGCCAGGAACCCGCTGACGCCGCCGTCGGCACCGGTGGCCCGGGTCGCCCCCACGATCGCGTAGACGACCCCGGTCATGCCGACGGCGATGCCGAAGGGGACGATCGTCGTCAGGCTCATGGTGGAGCGGTGACGGGCGTTGGCCCGGGCGGCGAACCAGGCGGGGCTGCGCCCGGGAATGAGGGCGGTCCATGCCGTCAGGAGGGGGCGGATCGTCCAGTTGGGCACGCACAGGGCAGCGATCATCAGCATCAGCACCAGAGCGCCGCCCAGCCCCATCAAGTCGTCGTTCGTGCGCCCGGCCATCTCTGCGGCGGTCTGCGGGTCCGCCCCCTCGGTGCTGGTGAGCTCGCTGGGGTTGACCACTGCGATGATCAGGGTCACGGTCACGCCGAACAGGAACACACCTGCGACGATCCACTGCCAGATGCGGGTCCAGGCAGCGGGTGAGGCGGCCTCGCGCAAGGCCTGCATCTCCGGGGTGGAGGCGGCGCGCCGCGCAGCACCCAGGCCGCCCAGGATGCTG
>CAKZJI010000128.1 GCA_936941515.1 uncultured Propionibacteriaceae bacterium | reverse complement strand
AGCTCGCGAGCACCTCGGGGCTGCCGGCCGAGGGCACGGTCTTCGTGTCCATCGCCAACCGCGACAAGCGCGCGATGATCTTCCCGGTGAAGCGGCTCGCCGACCTCGGGTTCACCATCCTGGCCACCGAGGGCACCGCGGATGTCCTGCGGCGCAACGGCATCGAGTCCACGGTGGTGCGCATCGACCGGCCTGCGGCGCCCTCCCAGCCTGCACCAATGCCGTCCACGCTGGAACGAACAGAGTTAATGCTGCCGCTCACAGACTCACGAGCCGTCGCCGAGGCGTCCGCACCGGCCAGGATTGCACCTGCGCCCGCACTGAATTGTTGTGCCATGGTTTGTCCTCCAATGAGATGGTTGCGGTGGAGCAGGCACCCACACCGCCTATGACGCTGGCAACACTACTCCATCAAGGGTTCATATGCCCGGCTGCTCGTGGGTGGGCGATGGTGTTGACGAACCCGTCGTCCAGAGAGGTGGGCTGATCGAATGCTCAGGGAGGGAGGCTGAAGTACAATCGACCTTCGTCGGCGCCTCAGCCAGTAAGGTGGGGACGCCAGGCCTGGAGATGTTGAACGCGTCTCCCGACCACGGACCTCCTTCCAGTGCCCGCACGACAAAGGAACCCCATGCCAGCGACAACCAGCCCCAGCACAGGCTCTCTCATGCCCATATCGCTGAGCATGGCAGGACACACGGTGGACATGTCCGTCCCCCAGAACATCGCCCTGGCAGAGCTGGTGCCAGTCATGGTCAAGGCCATGGGACCGCTGGACGCCGGAACCGCGACGCAGGGGTTCGTCATCCGCACATCAGATGGCCGCGCCCTCAACCAGTCACGTTCTCTTCCCGACCAGAAGGTACGCCCCGGCGCTGTCCTCACCGTCGAGGCAACCGGCACCAACGCCCAGGATCAGCGTTACGACGACCTCGTCGAGGCCGTCGGCACCACCGTGGCAGATGACTCCACACCATGGGAGAAGGCCAACTCGGTTCAGCTGTCGGCGCACGCCTCAGCGGCTTTGATCCTGGTGGCAGCAGTCCTGCTGCTCACCGGCTCCCGAGCCACCACCCTGACCGGAGTGGTCGGTCTGGCGGGCGCAATTCTCACGACGCTGGCCACCGCCGTGGTCGCACGCATGCCCAACCGCCCAGGATCCCTATCGCTGGGACACACCACGCCGGTCCTAGTCGCCTGCGCCGCATTCGCATTCACTGAAGGCCCCTGGTTCGCCATGCCTCTGCTCTCCGCCGGAATCGGCCTGCTGGTGGGAGCATCGTCACTTCTCGTGCTGACCTCTGACCTGCGCATCTCGATGGCTGCTCCCATCACCGCCGGGCTGGCCTTCGTCCTCGTCGGCTCCCTGGTGCAGACTGCGGGGATAGCCCCGGAAGCGGCTGCCAGCCTGACCATTGCCATCCTGGTGGTGGTGACCCTCAGCGCGCCCTGGGTGGCGATGGCGCAGCTTCCTGTCACCGTCGGCGCCAGTGACGATGAGAACCGGATAGATCCCTCCAAGGTTTCCTCCCGTGTCGCCAACGCGCACGTCCTCGTCATCGCTTTGAAGGCCGGCTGCTCAGCCGCGATGGTGGTGTTGTCCGTCCTCATGTCCACCTCATCGAAGGCGATCATCCTGTTGGCCTGCACCGGAATCGCCCTGATGCTGTCGACCCGCTCCCTGCGTTCACGTGTCGAGGTGCTGCTCGGCGTGCTGACGGGGATGATCCTGACCATCGTGGCAGCGGTGTCCACCACAGCAGTCATCCCCGTGGCGCTGCCCTGGACCCTGGGGGCGACGATCCTCGCTGCCGTCCTGCTTCTGGCAGCCAATGTGGTGTCACAGAAGCTCCGCCCCTGGCTTACCCGCCTCGCTGACGCCATCGGCATCATCGCCCTTCTGGCGATCCTGCCGCTGACCGCTCTGGTGTGGGGAATCCTCTGATGGCCTCGAACAAGGAGATCCTGGAAGCCCAGCGGTACAACCGCCGGCGCCTGGTGACCGCCTTCGCCTCGGGAACACCAGGAGGTCGGGAGCTGGAGTCCAAGTCGCCATTCGTTCCCCTGATAGTCGGGGCCATCGTCGTCGCCATCATGCTTGGGGTGGCTGCCGTGATCAGCCGGTTCGCGCCGACGCTTCCTCAAGATTGGGAGAACTCGACCCTCATCGTTGTCAAGGGCACCGGAGCCCGGTACTACACAATCGAGGGGACCCTGCGTCCCGTGACCAACATCACATCGGCACGGCTGCTTTCTGAGGCTGGCCAATACAAAACCAGCGAGGTCGCCGCCGACACTATCGAGGGCATCAATCGAGGAAGCACCGTCGGCATCACGAACATCCCCGACGACGTGCCGCAATCTGATCGGCTTCACTCAGAGCTGTGGTTCTCCTGCGCCCTTCCCGAGAAAACCCACACCTGGGTCGCCACATCTCCCCAGGAAAAAGCCAGCCGCGGCGCGGCTCTCGTCGAGAATCAGGGCTCTGTTTTCCTCGTGAGCAATGGGCTCCGCCACCGGATCCCGGAGGAGTACAGGAACCAGGTGATGCTCAAACTGGGGTTGGAGTCGCTCACGCCGGTCAAGGTCTCCGCACCCTGGATCTCCCTGTTCGAGCAGGGGTCGGAGTTGAAGCCGTTGGGAATCGAGAACGCCGGGACGCCCGTGTCCGGGATGCCCGAGGCCCTCAGCTCAGCCCTCCTCGGAAGCCTCATCGACGTGAGCGATGGGAATTCCACGAGAACCTATGTCGTGACCGGCCCCAGCACGATCACTCCCTTGTCTGAGACGGGTGTGAAGATGTATGAGCTTGGAGCACCGGAGTCACTGACCGCATCACGCTTGAAGACCTCCGTCTCACAGATCACCGGCGGGGTGTCTGTGGAAAGCAACCCCTTCGGACCGGCGGACTGGCCACAGCGAATCGACAACATCATGCCGAAAGGCTCCCTGCCATGCGCTGGGCTGCAGCGAAAATCAGATGGATCAGCCATGTCGGCTCTGTATTCCATGACCACGGATGCCTTGGTGGATGTGCTGCCAACCGGTGGGGACAAGACCGCCAGCAACGACCAGAAGCTGCGGAATGTTCCAACTCAGTCGTCGGTGCTGGGCGGCTCAGGGGCCTTGGTGCGAGCAACCTCTGGGGGGTCGCTCGGTGAGGTGATGCTGGTGTCGGATCTGGGAACCATCCACGGCCTCGGGACAGAACCCGCCCAGTCGTTGGAGCGTCTTGGATACTCCGACAACGACGTGCATACGATCCCAGCCTCGTGGACGGCACTGATCCCGGAGGGCCCTGTGCTCGACCCGAAGAGCGCCTGGGACACGGTGGAGAAGAAATGATGGCTTCCACGTACGGGAGTTGCCGTGGCCGCCGCCTGAGGCGTTGGGGGGCAGCCTTGGTCGGTGTCTGTGGTCTGATGGGTGCGGCCCTGCCGGCTTCCCCCATGCCGACTGGCTTGAGCATGCCCTCCTCCGAGGAGCAGGTTGTTGCATCTGATGTCAGGGTCGATGACGATGACGAGCAGCCCAAGAACTGCACACCAGAGGAGCCCATCAAGATCAAGGAGACGCCCGCGGTTCTGTCCCTCCTCGGCATCAAAGAGGCCTGGAAGCACTCAAGCGGCGATGTCGTCGTCGCAGTGGTGGACTCAGGGGTGGTGGCGACCAACCCTCACCTTGGCGACGATGTCCTGCTGCCAGGCTTCGATTTCACAGTTGAAGGGGGCGGCGACGGGCGCACCGACTTGTCTGGGCACGGCACCGCCATCGCCGGGCAGATCGCAGCCCGCAGCGTCGAGGGCTCCGGGCTGCGGGGGCTGGCCCCGAAGGCACGGATCCTGCCTGTGCGCACCTACGAGGTGATGGATGACCAAGGCGGTGGAGCGGGCCTCACCCCAGACAACACGCGCAATGCGGCGGGCATACGCTGGGCCGCCGAGCAGGGGGCGAAGATCATCGCCGTCGCGCAGTCCTCAACCACTGATCTGCCGGAGTTAAGGGAGGCGGTCTCCTATGCGACTTCCTTGGGATCACTGGTGGTGGCCTCAGCAGGCAATGCCCCGCAGAACAAGAACGAGGACCCCAAAGCCCCACGCTATCCCGCGGCCTACCCTGAGGCGCTGTCGGTCACGGCTGTGGACGGCAACGGGGCACCCACGAACTCCGTGGTCCACGGTGAGCACATTGATGTGGCGGCTCCCGGTGGAAATGTGCTCACCACCTTTTTCAGCGGAGACTGCATTCTGAGCGGGGACAAGCCGACGACCTCCTACGCCACGGGATACATGGCAGGCATCGCTGCCCTGGTGGCGGCAGCCCGTCCGAGTGAGTCCCCGGCGGACTGGAAATACCGCATTCTGGCCACCGCGCTCAGGCCGTCGCGCTCACAGCGCGATAACTTGATCGGCTGGGGGCTGGTGGCACCCACCGAAGCCCTGAACTTCATCAACGATGGTTCCATCGTGGGCCCTCCGAACCCACGGTTCCCGGCACCACAGAAGCCATCACCGGTGCCCATGACTCCCCCAGACCCGACGCAGGACCCCCGCCCGGCACGGGCCATGACCCTGGGAACCATTGCCGGGGCAGGCATTCTTCTGGCCTTGGTGGCCCTGCTGGCCGCCCGCCTCAGAGAACTCCGAGCACGCCAATCCCGGTGATGCCCACAGGTGCTTCTTGGAGACATACGAGGAATTCCTCACGTTCTCCCAGCTGAAAACCAGAACGGATCCTCACACCATCCGGGAAACATTCCCATCGCTGAAAGAGGAACTTCCGGGTGCTCACCAAGCAGCTCAATAAGCAGCCGCGCCCAACTCGACTCTGGAAAGATCACACTCAGAATCGATTGCAATGCCACAAGCACTGGATATAAGCGTTTACTGCGATTATCGGCCTCCAAAACATTTCGATCGCGAATACAGGGAACACCCTCACTCTTGGGGATAGCAGAATACGTTCCAAGCCAGGCATTCCAGACGGCCACGCTCCAGCTCATAACGACACTGCCTTTCAAGACTGGAAATAACCTGCTCGGGTCGAGCAGGCTTGAACAGCTCAGTTTTCTCGAACCAAAATGGATCATTGAGGCTTATTCACAGCTGCTAGCATCTGGGCTCCGACAAAGGGTTTCGCCGTCTCTGGCACCCCCATGAATAAGCCTCACAGCGGATAGAAATCAAAGAGTTATTCCTTGCCTTCTTGGCACCCATCAGCCATGAATTGCAGAAATTGCTCATAAGCAGACTCTACACTAATGAGCGAAGGAGAGAAAGCAAAAGCCTTGCCATTTTTGATGAAGTACAAGCGATTAGAGAAGCGCGCCCCTCCAGAGCCCAAAATGTGAGCATCTTTGTAGGGACTGATACTCCAATCATCGACAGTAGAGTTCATCAACGGAGAATCCGGATCAAGACACTCTCTCTTGAAAACTTCAAGCACCTCGCTTTTAACCTTCTGTTCCAGCATCAAAAATTAACTCCATTCCAATCAGAATCTAATGTTTCACGGACTATAGCTACGGCACTTCGAATATCAGTTGGATATTCCGGCGGCCATAAACTCGTCTTTCCAATTTGCGCATCAGCCCAGCGAAGATTACCACCCTCGTCTACAAAAGCGTTGAACCAGTGGCCAGCCGCAGCTTTCTCGCTAAGCGGAATCCCGGGGAAATCCCATTCAACCCCAATAATAGCTACTGATCCAGGCGGCTTGCTACCAAGGCTTTCCTCGAGACGTTGGTATGTCGATCGAGTAAAATCTGCAGAAGCAACTGGTGCAGTAGGGGAATTTACCACTCTCGGACCATGATCACTCCCAGTAATTTGAAACATCTCACTATACTCCCCACACCTTTTGTCGCCATATGCAGCAAACGGAGGAGCTCCTTGATAAGTGTCAGCGAAAGACCGTGAACAAGGCCCGCAGTTATTCGTCCATTCATTTTTTCCTGTAGAAAAGTTGGGATTACTACTCTCGATCCACTCGCGAGGGCTATTCGCCCCTTTTTCTTGCACGGCCTCCTTGAAAGCATTTTGCTGTCTGCGCTTTGGGGCGATGTATCTCTTGGCTCTGGTCCATTTAGGCGGTTTTACACTATCTCCAAACAGACCTCCATAATTCACATCAGGATCGCCTGTTTTTGGTTTTGCCCCTTCAAGCTCCGGGGTCTTGCTTTTAGGAACATCACCGTTCTTTCCCAAACCTTTGAATAGGTCGTCGAGTTTGCCTTTGAGTGAGTTGAATAGTCCTTTCAGGTCGCGGAGTTTGGCGACGAGGTTACGGGCACTGGTAATCAGGTTCTTCATATTGGTGCCGACCCGGGTGATCATGGAGGCCACGCGGGTTGCGATCTGCTCCAGCACCACAGGAAGAGCCAAGCCGGCGGTGCATAGCAGCTCTCCAGCATACGCGATGATCGATCCCAACACCTGGCTGATGGCGTCTCGTACCATGTCATGGACGACCTGCACAATAAACGCCATCACATCCAAAGCAGTGCCCATCGCACCAGCCCAGCTGCCGGCCCCCGCGATTGCCTTGGCAACATCACCGGCTGCGCCACGGTAGGCATCCATCGTCTGACCCGACATATCAGACAGATCTGCATTGACATAGGAGCTCATCTGCTCAGCCATGTCCGCCATCTGTTTCTGCACGTTCTTCCAGGTCGCGGCATGCGCCCGCACCTGATCAGCATCCCCGGCGAGCTGCTCCAACCAGCTGGTGAACGGCTGCACATGATCGATCAACCACCCCAGCCCCATACCAATCAACGTGCCAATCGGATCCGATACCATAGCCGCAGCATCAAAAGCCCCGGAGACCACAGCCAGACCACCAGCAACCCAGCTCTTAGACTCAATCGCCTCGACCAACGACTCCCCATCCTCAAGAAGAAACGTCCCAGCCAACGGCGTAGTGGTGTCTTTACGCTCAGCAACCAAAGGATTCGACACGATCTACCCCCCAAGCCTTCTGAAAATATTTATACTAACCCGTGGATCCACACTCGAAGACGACTCACCAGAAGCCCCTGAGGCAACAGGAACATCCATCGAATCCCTAGTTTCATCAAAAACTTTACCAATCCCACTCTCGTTGCCCTCGAAATCCTCAGCAGTCTGCTGCAGCTGCTCAGCCAAACGCTCCACCGCATCAGAAGCAGAACTAATCGTTGTCTTCGCTACCGTCTCGGCCAGCAAAAAAGGTGGAATCACCAAGGGGCCGATCAACATCCCTAAAGAGCCATCGGTGATGCTGGCTTGCCCAGCAGCATCTTGGGCCAGATCCACCCCAGCAGCCACCTCCCCCAAATGACCAGCATGTGTCCGCAACCCGGTAGGGGAAACCTGCAACTCACTCATAACGAGCCTCCCGGACGCAACAACCCCCTGCCGCGTTCAAAGCCCTGGCCCCCAACCGGCGCCTCCTGCCCGGATGCGACACCGTACACATCCTGCAACCGGGCAACCGAAGCATCATCCTCACCAAAAGCATCCTGCGCCAACCCAACCACTGCCTGACCCGCCTCTCTGCGAGCCTGCTGGTAGGCAGTCAGTATGGCCTCACGCACCTCCGTCAGGTCCCGTCCCAGGTTCACATCCACCAGTGTCCCAGACGAATCAACCACCACCTCAACACCATCACAACTCCCCCTACCCCGCACGGACTCCACCCCCTGCCGGAACACAGAAGCAGAAGCCGCCCGCTTCCGCGCAGTCTCCATATCCGCATCCAACGCCGCCAGCCGCTGATCAAACTCATCCATCACAAGTCACTCCTTACTCAAAACCCCCACACCATGCTACGCAAGAACCCCACCACACAAAACCACCCCTCCCCAAACACCCAGCCAGAGGCCTGCGGGAAGGCTTCCAGCTCCAAGAGACGAGCAGGTACTCAGGATCAGCGTTTCTTTCCGGAGAGACTCAACCAGGACCGGCCCCTTCTGGACCTCCCACAGGAGTGGCTGACTGACCTCAGCTGCGGGTAGCGGGCACAGATGGCTATCTCAGGTAGTCGGGCTGCCTACCAGCACGAACCGCATCATGCAGCTCAGGGGCTGCGGCGTCGGTGGAGTCGACAGGCCGGGATCGGGCGGCGACGACTACACTTCGGTCATGATCGTGACCCTGCCTGACCAGCGGCTGTTGGATGCGCTGACGGCCCACACCCCTGCGGAGCAGCTCGGCGTCGAGTTACGGATTTGGGACTGGAACTCCCCCGTCCGCAATGTTCTGGGCGATGAGGCCGACGACGTGGTGGCCGCTGTCATTCCCTATTTCCGGGCGGCCCCGGAGTGGCGGTCGCTGGCCGATCTGCCGAGGCTGCGGCTGGTGCAGGCGCAATCGGCTGGCTACGACAATCTGCTGCACATCGTCCCCGACGGCGTGGCCTTGGCCAATGCGCGTGGCGTGCACGAGGCTTCCACTGCGGAGCTGGCGGTCGGGCTGATGCTGGCGGCGCAGCGGGAGCTGCCGCGCTGGTCCCGGGAGCGCCGCTGGCAGTCAGCGTCCACCCGGGCGCTGGCGGATTCGCGGGTACTGATCGTCGGGACGGGTGCCATTGGCGAGGCGATCCGGGCACGCCTTGCCCCGTTCGAGGTCGAGATCACGCGGGTCGCGACCACCGCCCGCGACGACGAGTACGGCCACATCCACGGCATCGACGAGCTGCCGCAGCTGCTGCCGCACGCCGACATCGTCGTGCTGATCGTGCCGCTGACCGATGCCACCCGCGGCTTGATCGGGGCGAGGGAGCTGGCCTTGATGCCCGACGACGCCCTGCTGGTGAACATGGCGCGCGGCCCCGTCGTCGACACGGACGCCATCACCGCGGAGGTGACCTCAGGGCGGCTGCGGATGGCCTCCGACGTGTTCGACCCGGAGCCGCTGCCCGACGACCACCCCCTGTGGCAGGCCGACAACGCCTTCATCAGCCCCCACATCGGGGGCAACACCACCGCGATGCTGCCGCGGATGGTCGCGCTGCTGGCCGATCAGCTGCCACGCCTAGCCGACGGCCGGGAGTTCATCTTCGTGGTGAAGTCGTGAGCGCTCTCCTGACCCAGCCCACAGCCCGCCCTCTGCTCTGAGGTAGGGGCGGCCGCACTCCGGAGAACACCCAATGACCACTTCCACCGACCCGCTGGTCGACATCTACCCGCCGTTCGGGCTGCGGATCAGCCACGGCGACATGACGCTGCGTGTATTCCGTGACGCCGACCTGCCCGAGTACCTGGACCTGCTGAGCGGCCCGATCTTCGCCGACGAGGACGTTGACTGGGTCTTTCCCTGGTACGAGTCGCCGGTCCCGGAGCGGCGCCGCAACGCCGTCCAGGCGCACTGGGGCTGGCGCGCGAGCTTCCGGCCGGAGGACTGGACCCTGGCCTTCGGGGTGTATGTCGGCGGGGTGCTGGTCGGCTGCCAAGATGTCTTGGCGGAGAACTTCGCAAAGCGCCGAGTGGTGCACTCGGGGTCGTGGCTGGCCCTTGAGCATCAGGGCAAGGGCTGGGGCACATGGATGCGCAAGCTGATGCTGCACTTCGCGTTCGACCATCTGGGGGCACGCCGCGCCGAGTCGGAGGCGGTGGTGGGCAATGAGGCATCACTGGGTGTCTCCCGCAGCGCGGGCTACGAGCTGAATGGCCTCCACACCGAGGTCCTGGGCAGGCACGTCGTCAACCTACAGCACATCGCCGTCACACCGGAGCAGTTCCGCCGTCTCGACGGTGAGGTCGTGGTTGAGGGGCTGACCGACGACCTCAAGGCCATGCTGGGCGTCAGCTGACCGTGGGTCGCACAGGTTCACATCTGGGGCGGGGTCGCAGGATCTGCCCCGTCCACTATGGCTTTGGCTCTTGAATGGTGGATCTTCTCCATCACCACAACAACCCAGGTGGCGATCAGGACCGGCTGCAGCACGAGATTCATATTGGCTGGTGAGAGGATGACGGAGAAGTAGTGCTCTATTGACTGGTTTTCCACCAGAGATTTAATGATCGAAGAGAATCCGTCAAACACTATCTGATACACCACCAGATAGATCGTCACCCATTGGATGTAGTATTCACACATCGTGCAGTCGTCCTCATTCATCTGCAGCATGGCGCGGATTCTCGCAGGGAGTCTCTTTCGGATGTGGAATTGAATCATCGCGGTCGCCAGGATCACGATGAGGATGAGCAGCAGGAGCTGCCCTGTGGCGAACTTCTCCTGGGTGTCGATGATCAGGTTTCCGTCTTCAGCGCCCAGCGCCAGCCCGACACCGAATATCACCACCAACAGGAAAGCAAGTAAAACAGACATGATGACGGCATTCACCATCATAATTCCCATGAAGTTCGCCAGAACGACGAGCAGACTGAATTTCCTGCCTGTTCGCTTACCATAGATGCTCTGCCCAATGAAATACAAAAGCACCAGAACCACGGCGAACTCTACAAAAGCCACGGGTGGATGGTAACACGGAGAACCCGAGGCCCCGGCTTATTCGACGGGTTGCTCAGGCTGTGCTGCTATCCGGCTGTACTTCCTCACTCGCGGTTTGCGTGGTTTCCTCGGGGGCGGGGTAGGAAGGGCGTCGGCTGTGGCGCGCACCAGATCACAGAGGGTCTCAGAGCTGCCAATATCGATCAGGAGGTAGTCCTTCGACCCCGGGTAGGCGGGAGCATATTCAGGTTCCAGGTCGTTCTCCGCAAGCACTGCCAGGCCCTCCGGTGTGGGCTTGAGGAAGAGCTGGTCGTCACAGATGAAACCCACCACCTTCATACCCGCGTAGAGGGCGAACTCTCCGAACATGCGCCGCGTCGAGACCTCCCCAAGGTCATGCAGCTGTTCGACGATGTAGGTGGCGAACTCAGCGGTGGAACCCATGCGCCCAGTCTGTCACGACCGCAAGGGCATCAGCCGACACGAAGGCATCAAGCATCTGGGTAGCACTCCCACAGCACCTGATCGGGCACTACCCTGGAACAAAGCCCACAGAAGCATCTGACGTGAAGGAAGGCACGCTGATGAGCGAGCGGCAAGCACCCGATCCCATGCGACAGGGACCAGCAGACGGCGCCTCAGAGCCAGACGACGCTCTCCGCCAAGGCCCTGACTTCACCTTCGGTGCCCCGCAACCACCCACGGGCGGCAACCCTGGTCGCGAGAGGCCAACGCCCTGGGGGGATCAGCCTCACCAGTTGCAGGAACAGCAACAGCCACAGGCTCAGCCCTATCACGAACAGCCACCTCAGCCAGGACAGCGCTACAGCCAGACCCCGGGTCCTGGAATGCAGGCCTACCATCCACTTCCCGCCGAAGGCAATCGACGCCCTGCCATTGCGACCGCAGCAGCGGTGCTCAGCATCATTGCTGGCGTCCTGGGTCTCTTCAAGGCCGGGATCATGATCTTCACCCTGACGGCATTAATCCAGTTTTCCGCGGACGCCGGACTCAGAGGGCGATCAGATCTAAGCCTCGCGAACCCCGCGACCTGGACATCCTACGGCGAGTCATTCATCACACTTTGCATTGCGTTGACTTTGATAGCCGCCGGGGTCAGATTCTTCAAAGGCAGAGGCCACACGGCCTTGGCAGCCGCCTCAATCGCACAATTTATCCTCACTCTCTGCGAGTTGTGGTTTACCATCGCCCAGACCAGAGCATCGCAGTATACGCCTCCAATTGTAGCCGTCGTTATCATCATACTGGTCATCGGTATGGCATTGGCTGCTGTCAGCATAGCCTTCCTGTTCAACAGGAGCTCAATGATGTGGAAGAAAACAGCAGGCAGACAAACCAGGCCATAGAAACCCCTCACATCATCTTTGCCACCTTGAGGGTTATTCGAGATCTGCCCTTCACGGCAATATTTCCCCCAGTGATCACAGGCTGAAGGAGACTTGACTTCACCGCTGAACAGACCTCCTTGATCTTGCCCAAGAGATGAGCAGCTCACAGACATCGCCAATCCCAGTGAGCCGGATCACGATGCTCTGCCCAAACCTCAGACTGTTCGACCATCGTCTACAAGGGGTTCCCCCAAAGGTCGCAACCCAGATTCCATCCTGCGTTCGTAGCGGCCGATGTGTCGACGAGGGAAGAGTGGTGACGTCTCCAGGCCGTCGCGAGCCTGCTGGCAGGGGGAGGACATCGCGTGATGTCCGTTCAGACAGCTGAGGAAAGGACGATGATGATGAAAGCTGTTTCACGTGTGAGGAGGGTGCGGTCTGTGGCTGCGGCTGTGGTGGGGTGTGCGCTGCTGGTGGCAGGGCCAGCGGCGTCGGCTTTGCCGACGCACAGTCCTCCGCCCACGGCTGGGCCTGATGGTTCTGGACGTGTGCCTGCGGTGCCGAAGGAGTTGGCGTCGTTCTATGGTCAGGAGATCTCGTGGTATCCGTGCGGGGACACCGGGGGCATGGTGAAGACCGAGGAGCAGGGCAAATTCTCCTGCGCGACGGTGACGGTCCCAATGGACTACAACAACCCAGACGGTAAGACCATCCAGATCGCAATGAAAAAACGTGCCGCCGATGGCGAGTCCCACGGCCCACTGTTCATCAACCCCGGCGGCCCGGGCGGCTCCGGTGTCCAAACAGTTGAGAGCGTGGTGGAGCAGAGATTCTCGAAGGAGTTACTAGCTGGCTATGACGTAGTCGGTTTCGACCCCCGCGGTGTCGGCTCGTCCACTCCCATCGACTGCGGAGACGCTCAGGCGCCCGGACCACTCAGTGGGGAGAAGCCGCAGCCGGGTGAGTTCTTCGAGACCTGGGCAGCGAACTACCTCACGCAGGTCCGCGAGTTCCGGGAGC
>CAKZJI010000127.1 GCA_936941515.1 uncultured Propionibacteriaceae bacterium | reverse complement strand
CTGGTGTTCGCGGCCCTGAACACGGTGCAGCTTCTCGCCTACAACCAGATGTACCTGGCTCTGCCGGTGGAGATCCACCGCAGCCTTGATGACTCCTCAACCATCACCTGGTATTTCCTGCTGGCCTCGATCCTGGTGATCTCCACCCAGTCGGTGATCACCAGGATGATGGATCGCCTTCCGACTGCGACAGTGTTCCAGGTGGGCCATCTGTGCACGGCAGCAGGATTTCTGATAATTGCAGCCGTCGCATGGTTTCCATCCCCGAGAGGGCTGCTTGGGATTCTGCCCAAGGCGGGCCTGGTGATCTTCTTGCATGCGGGCTTCATGGCGGTGCAGCCCCGTGCCAGGGACACCGTCGGACACCTCGCCGGGGAGAACCAGCTGGGTGCGCATATGGGGATCATGTCCTCAATGGGTGGCCTCGTGGTGCTCCTCGCAGGGGGGCCGATCGGCGGGCTTCTCGAATGGGCTCGGACCCCTGGGGGTGGGGCCGTGGTTCCCTGGGGTGTCCTGGCAGGGATCGCCCTGCTCGTCGCGGCGCTGAGCGCTCCTGTCATCCGATGGGTTGAACAAGGTGATTAACGCCTTTTCCAGCAGTCAGTAGGATGGCGGCATGCGCCCCCAGTCCGATCCCAGAACAACCCGCGCAGCCCAGGAGCAGACCGAGGGCCGGGTTGCGCTTCTGGACTCCCCACTGGAGGAGCAAGAGCAGGCCTGGGTGACTATCGTGTGGGACGATCCCGTCAACCTGATGGACTACGTCACTCACGTGTTCTGTGAGTATTTCGGCTACCCGTTGGCGAAGTCCGAGGAGCTGATGCTGCGAATCCACAATGAGGGTCGTGCAGTGGTGTCCATGGGTAACCGGGAGGCCATGGAACGCGACGTCCTCGCCATGCAGGACTACACTCTCTGGGCGACGATGGAGCAGATGTGAGCCGCATCGCCTGGGTTTTCCACGCCAGTGACGGTCGGGGCCGGGTGCTGAAGGCACTGATCGAGCGATACATCAATGATCTTGGGTTGTTGCTTCCCAGGGTTGACTCCGACGACCCCCTTGCCGCGCTGGAGGCGGAGCTGAGCTCCGAGTCCAGCCAGCTGGACGCTGTCGACGGGCAGCCTGACTTCGAGAGGTTCTTTCCGCCAGCGGTCGCTGACGAGGCCGAGGCCGCGGAGTTCCGCAGACGTGCTGTCCCAGGGCAGGCCCGAAACAGACTGAATGCCGCCCGCAGGGTTTTGGCGAATCTGGGCGAGGTGGAGTGCATCCAGGTGCCCGTGGCCGTCGAGGACATCGACTGCTGGGTCCAGGTCCTGACTGCGGTGAGGATGCAGTGGCATGTTGAGCTGACAGGCTCCTCGGAGCGTCTGGCGGTTCCCACTGCGGAGGCTTTGGAGGAGTCGCCGGATGTCACCGCCATCCTGGACTGGCTGGCGTTGCTGATTGAGGATGCGCTGCAGGCCAAGTGGCGCCTGAGCCCCCCAGGGGAGGGACGATGACCGACCGGGAGGCGCCCATCGGGGTTTTCGACTCAGGCTTCGGTGGTTTGACGGTGATGCGTTCGCTGGTGGATCTGTTGCCCAATGAGGACTTCATCTACCTGGGTGACACCGCTCGCGCTCCCTACGGTCCGCGTCCGATCGCGCAGGTGCGGGAGTTCGCGCTGCAGGGCCTGGACCATCTGGCGTCGCGGGGAGTCAAGGCGCTGGTGATTGCCTGCAACTCAGCCAGCTCCGCGGTACTCCGAGATGCCAGGGAACGCTACGACGTGCCCATCTTCGAGGTGATCCTCCCCGCGGCCCGCCGGGCGCTCGCTGCGTCGCACACTGGCAGGGTCGGTGTGGTGTGCACGGCTGCCACTGCCATGTCCAGGTCCTATGACGATGCGTTTGCTATCGCAGGGAATGTGCGGCTCACCACCCAGGCATGTCCACGATTCGTCGAGTTCGTGGAGGCCGGCATCACCGGCGGCGACGAGCTGCTCGGTGCGGCCCAGGAATACCTGGCTCCGTTGCAGGCGGCACGGGTTGACACCCTGATCCTGGGCTGCACCCACTATCCGCTGCTTGCGGGCGTCATCAACTACGTGCTGGGGGATGAGGTGCTGCTGGTGTCATCCTCAGACGCCTGCGCCCAGGCAACCTATGCGGGGCTGGTTCGCCGCGACCTCCTCCACGATCAGCCGCGCGATGCCAGACGGGAGTTCCTGACCACGGGGGATGCCGACTCATTCCTTGGCATAGGGGAGCGCCTGCTTGGGCAGTTCGTGCATGAGGCCTCCCGCGTTGAGCTGGGGGCTTCTGCCGCCGTCCGGTAGCTTTGTGCGCATGACGCAGCGTATTGACGGCCGTACCCC
>CAKZJI010000126.1 GCA_936941515.1 uncultured Propionibacteriaceae bacterium | reverse complement strand
ATCGTCTGGACGATGTTGTTCTCCTGGATCGTGTGATCGGAGAAGCGGCGCAGGACAGCCATGGAGATGACGGCGGCCGGGATCGAGGTGGCGAAGGTGAGTCCCACCTTGAGGCCGAGGTAGACATTCGCCGCAGTGAAGACGAGCGTGATGACGCCGCCGATGAGGACGCCGCGGATCGTCAGCTCCTTGACCGGGCTGGACCCGGCGCCGGACGGCTCCGC
The DNA here is from genome assembly GCA_936941515.1 of uncultured Propionibacteriaceae bacterium. GTDB lineage: Bacteria > Actinomycetota > Actinomycetes > Propionibacteriales > Propionibacteriaceae > Arachnia. The sequence continues at coordinate 6,420 of CAKZJI010000126.1, read as the reverse complement.
CGCAGCGGAGCCGGTTGAGGATGTTGTGGACATGGTGAGATCTCTCGATGTCGGGATGATTCCGAGGCGAGACTAGCACTGTGTCCGAAAACGCTTGTTAAGCGTCTATTCTCGTCAGTACAGAGCAGGCGTCGCAGCTCGGGGGTCACGGTGGCGTCCAGCGCACCGAACGGCTCATCCAGCAAGACGATGTCCGGGTCAACGGCCAGCGCCCGCGCCAACGCCACCCGCTGCGCCTGCCCACCCGAGAGCCCACTCGACGGCCGGGCTGCCAGATCGGCGCAGCCCACCGCCTCCAGCTCCTCCATCGCACGATGTCGCGCCTCGGCCTTCGGCACCCCCCTGGACCGGGGGCCGAAAACGACGTTGCCCAGCACATCCAGATGGGGAAACAGCAAAGGTCGCTGCTCCACATAGGAGACCCGGCGACGATACGGCGGAAGATGACGACGCGACCCCGAAACCTCCTCGCCTCGAACCTTGACTGATCCGGCGGTGGGTCGAAGCGACCCCGCAATCAGGTCCAGGAGCGTCGATTTGCCAGCGCCGTTAGGGCCGATGACAGCCACCGTCTGCCCCTCGAAAACCTCCAGCCTCAACCGGATGTCACGGGGAGCCACCTCGGCGTCGACCAACAGCAGCTCAGCCATGCTCCCCCCATGCCCGAAGACGCGACGACAGCAGCACAATCAGCACAGCTATCACAATCAGCACCAGCGAAAGTGCCATCGCGATGTCGGAATCAGACTCCCGCAGCAGATAGATCTCCAAAGGCAGGGTTCGTGTGATGCCCTGCAAAGACCCGGCGAAGGTGAGGGTCGCACCGAACTCGCCGAGTGCTCGGGCGAAGGACAGCGCTACCCCAGAGACAAGCGCGGGGGCCATCACCGGCAGGGTGATCCTCCAGAACACACGATTCGGCCTGGCCCCCAGATTCGCCGCCACCCGCTCATACCGGCCTTCGGAGGAGCGCAGCGCCCCCTCCAGGGACACCACCAAGAACGGCAGCGACACGAAGGACTGGGCGACGATGACTGCGACGGTGGAGAAGCCGATCTCGATCCCGAAGGCCGACAGCGGAGCCCCCAGCAGTCCCCGACGACCAAAGGTGACCAGCAACGCCAGGCCTGCGACGACAGGCGGAAGCACCATCGGAACAGTCACCAGTGTGCGAACCCCGGACGTCCACCAGCCTCGGCTGCGGGCCAGCACCAGGGAAACGGGAACCCCGATGGCCGTGACCACCAGGGTCGAGATCGAGCAGGTGATGAGGCTGAGTCGGAGAGCATCCTGAGCCCTCTGCGACGCCAGCAGAGCGGGGAGCTCAGCCCAGGAGACCCGGGCGAGCATCCCCAGCAGTGGGCTGGCCAGCAGCAGGATACCCATCCCGAACGGCAGCCACGCCCACCGCGGGAAATGGCTCACTTGGCAGGGCCGAACCCGTACTTCTGCAGCACCGCGGCACCCTCCCCGGTGATCTTCGCGATGAATGCATCAGCACCCTCGGAGTCCTTCGCGCCCTTGGCCTTGGCGATCCAATAGGTGTTGGGGTCTTCCTTGGCGCTGGCAATGTCGAAGGTCTTGACCTTGTCCCCGGCGCTCGTGGCGTCGGTGGCGTAGACCAGTCCGGCATCGGCCTCCCCTGAGGTGACCTTGCCAAGCACGTCGGTGACCTTGGACTCCTCCGAGACGGGCTGCAGGGTCTTGCCCATCTTCTCGGCCAGCTTCGCCGTGGCGGCTCCGCAGGGAACGTCGGCGGCGCAGATCACGAGCCGCTTTCCGTCCAGGGACTCATCGAAGCCAGTGATGCCGCCGGGATTGTCCGCCGGGGTGACGAGAACCAGATAGTTGGTGGCGAACATGACGGGCTCACCGTCAATCAGCCCCGCCTCAACAGCCTTGTCCATGTTCTTCTTGTCAGCTGAGGCGAACACGTCGGCAGGCGCGCCGCCCTTCATCTGGTCGACCAGCCCGGAGGAGCCGTCGAAGGTGTACGTCGCGGGGGCGATCTCAGGGAACACCTTATTTAGCGAGGCCGCCGCGAACACCACCGTCTTCTCGGTCTTGTTCTCGCCCGAGGTGGCGGAGCTGGACGCCGCCGCTGTGGGAGCCGGGCTGCTGGCTGACGGTGTGGCACCCTGATTCTGAGCCGACCCGCAAGCCGAGACCAGCAGGACTGCCGCAAGAACCGCGATGCGTTTCATTTGCCTCTTCCTTCGATAGTGACATTGGTCGCCTTGATGACTGCGGTGGCAACCGAACCTGGCTCAAGGCCAAGCTCCTGCACGGCCTCTGTGGAGATGAGAGAGACGATCCGGTAGCGTCCGCACTGCATCTCCACCTGGCTCATCACCTTGTCGGAGATGACCTTGGTGACCAGACCGGTCAGATGATTGCGGGCGGAGCGACGACCCACCCCCTCATCCATGGCATCAAGCGAATCGTCAGCCAGCTCCACCGCGAACTGCGCCAGCTGAGCGCCGTCGATGGTCTGCCGTCCGGCATCATCCGGCTCAGCCGTCAGCCGACCCGCGTCGATCCAACGCCTCACCGTGTCATCGCTGACACCCAGCAACACCGCCGCAGCGGAAATCCGAATTCTCTCCATGCGGCTGACCATATCATCAGCAAAAGCGGAAATGCGCCATCCGATAGGGTGACGTCATGACCCACGCCACCGTCATCACCTGCTCAGACCGCGCCGCCGAGGACGTGTACGAGGACCGCTCAGGACCCGTTCTCCGAACGGCCCTGGCTGACCTGGGATTCGCAGTGGCCGATCCCGTCATCGTCCCCGACACCCCCAGCCTGATTCGCGACGCCATCCTCACGGCGCAGCGTGACGGGGCGCGCATCATCTTCACCACCGGCGGGACAGGGATCAGCCCCACCGACGTCACCGTCGAGACGGTCCGCGAGCTCATCACCTACGAGATCCCCGGACCGATGGAGGAGGTGCGCCGCGTCGGCGCGCAGAAGGAGCCACGCGCCCTGCTGTCCCGCGGCATTGCCGGAGTTCTGGAGGGCGACCCACGGGCCGTGATCATCAACGCCCCCGGCTCCCGGGGTGGGGCGCGGGACACCATCGCCGTCGTCGGACCGCTGCTGGAGCACATGGTCGATCAACTCGACGGAGCCGACCACGACCTCTCCCGGCCATCGTCTGGCTAACGCACCCAGTCGCCGGAGCGTCCCCCCGATTTCGCGACGACCCGGGCCCCGGTGATCTCAGCATTCCGATCAACACCCTTGATCATGTCGACAACAGCCAGGGCCGCGACGGTGACCGCGGTCAGGGCCTCCATCTCCACGCCCGTGCGATCCGCAGTGCGGACCGTCGAGGAGATCGCCACGCCGTCTTGCACCACCTCAAGGTCGACGACCACCCCATGCACACCGATCACGTGGGCCAGAGGCAGCAGCTCCGGCACCTTCTTCGCGGCCGCAATGCCGGCGACGCGAGCCACCGCGAGCACGTCACCCTTCGGCACCGTCCCATCACGCAGCGCCGCCACCACCTCCGCAGAACAGCGAACAGCAGCTTCCGCCCTCGCCGAGCGGACAGTCGGCTGCTTGGCCGTCACGTCAACCATGCGGGCCTGCCCGCGTTCATCAAGATGAGTGAACTCCATGGGGTCACACCCTAAAGCAGGTGAGATGATCCCCGGCGGTGACGCCAGCGGCTCCCTCCGGCACGATGGCCAGCCCCTCCGCCAGGGCGAGGCTGGCCACCAAGTGGGAGCCGGAGCCCAGCCGATGCACCGGAAGCGCCCCATCCTCAGTGAAGACAACGGGAATGTACTGCCTGCGCTCCCTCGGTCCCGTCCAGCCCTCAGCAGCCACGGTCTCGAAAAGCTTCGGCGGCACCCGGTAGCCGCCCAGAACGGCGATCACCGGTCGGACGAACACCCAGGCGGAGACGAAAACGCTCACCGGGTTCCCGGGCAGGCCGAGCATCGGAACCCGTCGCCCACCTCGCGCCTTCAGCAGCCCACTGGCCTGGGGTTTCCCAGGCTGCATCGCGACCTTCGCGAACTCAATGTCACCTTCAGTGACCTGCCTGACCACCTCAAAGGCCCCCACGGACACTCCCCCGGTGGTGAGAACCAGATCCGCCTCACCCGCCTCCACGAGGGCATCCGCGAACTCCCCCGGATCGTCGGAGACCATACTGGCGAAGATCACCTCCCCCCCAAACTGCCGGACGAGCCCCGCAAGCAGCAGCGAGTTCGAGTCCGGTATCTGACCGGGGCCGAGGGGAACCCCGGCGGGGACAAGCTCCGATCCCGTCGCCAACACTGCGACCCGAGGACGTCGCACCAGCGGCACCTGCGCGTAGCCGACGGAGGATGCGGCCGAGGCGGCCGCAGGGCTCCATCGCAGACCAGCACGCAGCACGACCTGACCCGGTTGGGTATCCTCCCCACGGTGACGCACATGCCGTCCCGCAGCGACGATCTCAGTGATGCCAACCACGTCAGGAAGCGCACTCGCCCCAGACGGCTGGTCTGTCAGCTCCACAGGGACGACGGTGTCAGCGCCGGGTGGCATGGGCGCACCTGTCATGATGCGGGCAGCCTGCCCCGCCCCAACCACCGGCAGGTCACGTGCCCCGGCGGGAATGTCCCCCACCACCTGGAGAACCACACCTGTCGCCAGGTCGGCGGCTCGCACCGCGAAACCATCCATTGCGGAGTTGTCGAAGGGCGGCACCGGCATCCTGGCGGGCAGATCCTCAGCCAGCGTCCGGCCGTCGCCCTCCCCAATGGGGCAGCTCTCTGCCTCCAGCCGCCCGGCCAGGCCCAGCACCCGGTCCAGATGCTCCTCAACGCTTCTCACCGCACCCTCCTCAATGGAAGACAATCCCACCGCGACCGCAGCGCATCAAGCACCGCCACCCTGCCCACCAACGGCTCCCCGAATCCGGCCAGCAGCTTGATGGCCTCCGTGGCCTGCAGGGTGCCCAGCTGACCCACCATGGCACCCAGCACCCCGATGTCAGTGGCCTTCGGATAGGCCCCGTCGGCAGGCTCCTCGGGAATGAGGTCCCGCAGATAGAGCCGATCCCCGTAACGGTCCGGGACACCGAACACACTGCACTGACCCTGCATCCCGACGGCCGATGCCCACACCAACCGGGCCCCCACCCGCTCGGCGGCATCAGAGATCAGGAACTTCGCCGCGAAGGTATCGGTGCAGTCCATCACGAGGTCGAACTGGGGAAACACCTCGGCTGCGCGTTCCAAGGTCAGATACTCCGGGAACCCCTCGACGATGATCCCGGGGTTGAGGGCCCCCAGCCGCTCAACAGCTGAGGAGGTCTTGGAACGTCCCAGTTCGGTGTGCAGCACCTGACGCTGCATGTTCGTCAACTCGACGACGTCACCGTCGACGACGCTGATCCGCCCCACCCCCGCAGCGGCCAGGTACGGCAGTGCCGCAGAGCCCAGGCCTCCCGCCCCGATCACCAGCACCGACGACGCGAGCAGCCGCTCCTGACCCTCAACGCCGAGGCCGACGACGTCGATGTTGCGGATGTAGCGCTCCCGCTGCTCATCCGTCAGGGGCATTGTGACCACTCGTGGGTGCCATCGGCCAGAAACTGCTTCTTCCAGATCGGCAGCCGCGCCTTGATCTCGTCAATCAGCTCATCCATGCAGGAGATGGCCTCCTTGCGGTGGGAGGCCGAAACCGCCAGGTAAAGGGCCACACCACCGATGCCGAGCCTTCCCACACGATGCTGAACGGCGATGCCGTGCACCCGCCCCTCATACTCGGCGACGATCTCCCGCAACACCCGGTCAGCGGACGGATGTGCCACATACTCAATGCCCGTCACGGCAACCCCGTGATCGTGGTTGCGCACCACACCGGCGAAGCTGACGACGGCCCCTGCGCGCTCATCCTGCACAGAGCGCAGCAGGGCGTCGCCGTCAATGTCCGTGTCAACCACGGATGCCTCACGAATCAATGTGCCATCCTCAGCTCGGCTTCGCCGCGCCCTTGCGCGCGTAACGCCACCAGGTGATCCCGATGCAGGCGATCGCCCACACGACGCCGATGATGTAGAAGAGGGTCGGGGACATCAGGGTCAGGCCCACGCCGAACAGGAACGGCCCGAAGGCCGCGACGGCAGCAGTCCAGCCAATCACGCCACCGGCCTGGCGTCGCTCGAAGATCATAGGCATCTGCTTGAAGGTGGAGGCGTTGCCGATCCCAGAGAACAGGAAGATCGCGAGCATCCCCCAGAGGAAGTGCTTGAAGTCTCCCTCGAGCGCCGCTGCCGACGAGGTGTCGGGGGTCAGCGCCGGGATGGTCACTGAGACGCCTGTCACCCTCGCAACTCGCCGACGTGTCCGTCGAGGTTTCGGATGGCCCGGTCGATGTTCATCAACTCTCGCCCTCCCTCGGCCCCACCCG
>CAKZJI010000125.1 GCA_936941515.1 uncultured Propionibacteriaceae bacterium | reverse complement strand
CTCATGGTTCGGATATCTCTCCTGGCAGATCGTGCTCGGCTCATGGAATGTGATGTCCGCGGCCTGGAGCCCCAGGCCATTCGGCTCTCCGGCCATCGTGGAGTATCGCATGCGGGCGGTCACGGACTTCGAAATTGCAATGTTCACCTCCGCCATCACGATCACGCCAGGCACCCTCGTCGTCGGGGTGTGCGCGGGGGATGATGAGGACCCACCATCGGTGTTTGTTCATTCGCTCTTCGACAGTGACCGGTCGTCTATCGCGACGGGGCTGTCGGAGTTGGAGTGGCATCTGCTGCATGGCCTCCGACCCAACGGGATGCCCAGGGAGGAACGATGACGATCATGTTCTGGGTGGCCATGGTGATCCTGGCGCTATCGGTCATGCTCGGCCTGGCACGGGTGCTGAAAGCCCCTGACGCGGCAACCCGAGCAGTGGTGGGGGATCTGGTGTTCTTCTCCTGCGTCGCGATCCTCGCGTTGTTCGGCATGCTGCATGAGTCCAGCGTCTCGGTGGACCTTGCGCTTCTCGCCTCGATCCTTGGCATCCTGTCCACCATTGCGCTCGCGCGGATTATGACGAGGGGGAGACGCTGATGATTCTGGAAGTGCTGGCAGGCATCCTGGCAATCATCGGGGCCATCCTGGTTCTCTCCGTCGGCGTTGCCCAGTTCCGGGCGCGGGATGCATTGTCCCGCAGCAACTCGCTCGGGCCCGCGACGGCACTCGGGGTGCCTCTCATTCTGGTGGCCACGGCCCTGGGATGGACAGCCCGCGAGGGCTTCTCGCCTATGCTCTGGTTCAAGACCATCATCACCGTGGTGGCGCTCATCCTAGTCAGCTCTGTGGCATCCAACGTGCTGGCCAGGGCGATCTGCCGCACTGACGCCACGGTGGATCCGAGAACCGAGCCAAATGATCTGAGGAGTAAGACGTGAGCCCCAAACCCAATCAACGCCTGGCGTGTCCTGAATGACCGATCGTCTGGGCTGCGTGGCGTCCAGCGCACGGCTCTTCACACCAGAGGATCCCTTGACTCTGGCCAGTGGTGAGCAACTGACACAGGTAGATGTCGCGTACGAGACCTACGGCAGCCTGAATGCCGCCGCAAGCAACGCAATCTTCGTATGTCACGCTCTCACAGGGGATGCGCATGCCGCCGGTCTCCGGGAGGGTGATCGGAAACCCGGCTGGTGGGACAACCTGATCGGCCCCGGGAAGCCTGTAGACACCGACTGCTGGTTCGTGGTCTGCGCCAACATCTTGGGGGGCTGCCGAGGCACGACGGGCCCTTCGTCGGTTAACCCTGGGAGCGGGGAGCCCTACGGCCTGGACTTCCCGCTGCTGGCCATGTCCGATTTCGTGACGGTGCACCGCCGGCTCGGACATCACCTCGGCATCAGCCGCTGGGCCGTGCTGTTGGGCGGGTCCCTGGGGGGCATGCAGGTCCTCCAATGGACGCTGTCCCATCCCGAGGACTGCGCAAACGCCATCATCATCGCCGCCTCCTCCCGGCTGACCGCCCAGAACATCGCCTTCTCCGCGGTGGGACGGCACGCCATCATGCGCGACCCAGGCTTCCACGACGGTCACTTCCAGCGTGAGGGCACCACCCCCGCGCGTGGGCTGTCCGTCGCCAGGATGCTGGCCCACATCACCTACCTCTCTGAAGAGGCCTTCAGCGAGAAGTTCGGCCGTTCCGCGCAGGCCGGCACACTCGACCCCGGATTTGGCGTCGACTTTGCCGTGGAAAGCTATCTGGAATATCAGGGACAGGCTTTCCTGACCCGTTTTGATGCGCTCAGCTACCTGTATCTGACGAGGGTGATGGACTATTTCGATCCGTTCGCGGATGAGAATGCGCTGGAAAGGTTACAGGCCTCTCCAGTGTCCTTCCTGGTGATGAGCTTCGACAGCGACTGGCGTTTCGGCACCGACCATTCACGCCGCATCGTGCGTCATGTGGAGCGGGCTGGGCTGCCCGTCTCCTTCCGGGAGTTGCATTCCCCGTGGGGCCATGATTCCTTCCTGCTGAGCCTTCCCGATTATCACGCCACTGTGCGGGCCTTTCTTGGCCGGGTGGCTGCGGAGCTGCCATGACCCGCGCCGACCTGAGGCTGATCGCCGACCTGATACCGACCGACTCGCGGGTGCTCGACTTGGGATGCGGCGACGGGCAGTTGCTGCGGCTGCTGGAGGGCAAGGGCTGCCGCGGCACTGGGGTGGAGATCGAAGCCGAGCCCTATCTGGCGGCGCTGCGCCAAGGCGTGAACGTGATAGATCTCGACATCAACAGCCAGCTTGACCAATTCGCTGATGACTCATATGACGTCGTGGTACTGTCCGGAACCCTGCAGAATGTGCGTCTCCCAGCTCTGGTGCTGAGGGAGATCGGCCGCATTGCCCAGCACGGGATCATCTCGATGCCGAACTTCGTTCACTGGCGCAACCGGCTGCGCCTGCTGCGAGGCCGTATGCCAGTGACCAAAGACCTTCCCTACAACTGGTACGACAGCCCGAACCTCCATTTCACATCGTTGAAGGATCTGGTGCCGCTGTTCACATCTCTGGGGTTCTCCGTCGACCGCTGCATTCCCCTGGACAGTGCTGGCCATCCGCTGAGACTGGGGGAGTGGAGCGCCAACCTGCTAGCCAGCTCCGCGGTCTACCTGCTGCACGCGAAACGGTGATCTGTCGATGACACGGTTGGACAAGGCAACGCTTCATCCCTGGGTACTCATGTCACTCGCCCTGGGCAGCGGTTTCCTCCTCGCCTTAGGGTTTGCGCCCTGGGGTCTGTGGCCCTGCACGGCTGCGGGCGTGGGTCTGCTGACGTGGCTGGCGGCTGGGCGCCGGGCTCGCTCGGCTTTCGGCCTGGGCTGGTTGGCTGGTGCGTCGTACTACGGCTGCACCATCTGGTGGGTCGCGTCGCAAGCTGGTGCAGCGGTGTTCGCTCTGGTGGCGCTGATGGCGATATGGATCGGACTGGCAGGGATGGCAACGAGATTCATCACCCGCCTGCCCTTCTGGCCTCTTCTGACGCCGATGGTCTGGGTGGCCATCGAGTCGGGCGCTGCCATGGTCCCCTTCGGGGGTTTTCCCTGGATGCGACTTGGGTACACGACGATCGACCAGCCGCTCGCCGGCTGGCTGCCCTACGTCGGAACCCCTGGGGCGACGTGGCTCGTCGCATTCACCGGATGCTGTGCCCTCGCAGTTCTGGGAAAGCAGCGGAGGGTGATGCCGGCATTCCTCGCCGTTGCTGTGTTCAGTCTCGGGGGAGCGCTGCTGCTGATTCCGGTTGACCAGCCGGCGCAGACGGTGAACATAGGCATGGTCCAGGGGAATGTCGAGCTCGGTGAGCTCGGGGGCTACATCGCTGCCACGGGCGCCACGCCACATCACCTGAGTGAGACGATTTTCCTGCTGGCTGAGTCCCGGTCAGAGGGGAAGCCCCTCGACATGATCGTGTGGGCTGAGAACTCTACCGACACCGACCCCAGCATCAACCGCACAACCCGGGCGCAGATCACCGCGGCCGTCGAGCTGGCCCGGGTTCCGGTCCTCGTCGGGGCGCTGACGGTGGGGCCGGAACCGCACACCAGGCAGACCACCTCGCAGGTCTGGGCGCCGGGGGAGGGAGTGACCGCGGACTATCACAAGCGCAATCTCGTCCCCTTCGGGGAGTTTGTTCCCATGCGGGAGATCCTGGAGCCCCTGTTTCCGGAAGTCAAACGTGCGGGGGAGCAGTCGATTCCCGGCGACGGAGCTGGGGTGCTGGCCATACCGTCACCCAGATTCCCAGACCTTCAGGCGGGAACTGTGATCTGCTACGAGCTGGCCTACGATCAGACGGTCTACGACATCGTCAACGCCGGCTCCCACATCCAGGTCGCCCAGAGCACCACCCACAATTTCTCCGGTACCATCGAGCCCCGGCAGCAGATGGCCATCAACCGGGTCCGTGCCGCCGAGCTGCGACGCGAGTTCGTGGCCACCACTCTCAACGGCTATTCCGGTCTCATCGACGCTACCGGAAGGGTGCATGAGCCCACCCGGGAATACACCGCAGCGCATCGTATCTATTCTGTCCCGCTGCGGGACAATGTCACTGCAGCAGTCCGGGTGGCACCTTTGCTGTCGATCACCAGTCTGGTGGGCGCAATCATCGCCACCATTGCGGGATGTCGCATTCCCGGTAGGCTGGATCGAAATTACGATGACGTCGTGACCGTGAAGGAGAAACAATGACAGAAGCCCCACATTCGGGCGAGGCACTCGTCATCATTCCCACCTTCAACGAGGCGCAGAACATCCGAAGCATCACCTCGCGGATTCGTCGCAGCGTTCCTGATGCCCATGTGCTGGTGGTGGATGACAATTCCCCAGATGGCACGGGCGAGTTGGCCGATGAGATGGCCGCTGGCGATGACCACGTCCACGTTCTGCACCGTCAGGGCAAGGAGGGCCTAGGAGCGGCATATCTCGCAGGATTCCACTGGGGCCTGGAGCGCGGATACGGGGTGCTTGTCGAACATGATGCCGACGGATCACATCAGCCGGAGCAGCTTCCCGATCTCCTGGCGGCTCTAGAATACGCTGACATGGTCAAAGGCTCTCGCTGGGTCAGGGGGGGATCTGTTGTCAACTGGCCGTGGACCCGAGAGTTTCTGTCTCGGGGCGGCTCCCTGTATATCCGGCTGATGCTGGGTTTACCGTACCGCGATATCACAGGCGGTTTCAACGCCTTCCGCGCCAGCGCTCTTAAACGGATTGTGGATCTGCCCATTGATCGCAGGGGATACGGCATCCAACGTGATCTGACCTGGCATGCGCACCGTGCTGGACTCCGCATCGTCGAGGTTCCCATTGAGTTCGTGGAACGTGAGTTCGGTGACTCCAAGATGGGGAGCGCCGTTGTGAAGGAGGCCATCCTCTCCACCACCAGGATGGGGATGAAACATCGCTGGCAGCAGCTGAAGCAGATATTCCGGAGGCGACGCCATGACTGAGTACCGCGGCGGGGGAGCCGGAAACATGCGGGGATTGCTGTGGGTGATACTCCCACTGGCGGTCTTCCTCGGCATTGAGGTTGCGACGTTCATCTGGGTTGCGAGTGTCCTCGGCTGGTGGACTGTTGCACTGATGATCGGTGCCACCCTGGCTGGATGCTGGCTGTTACAGCGCGAGGGACGACGCACCTGGAATGCCATGGTGCATTCATTGGCCACAGGTGCTTTGCCACCAGGTCAAACCGCAGACGCCGTCCTAGTTCTGGCCGGTGGGATTCTCCTGATCTCACCAGGCTTCGTATCCGACGTCTTCGGTTTCCTGTTGCTGATCCCGCCCACCAGGCACCTAGTCCGCAGCACTCTCGGCAAGTTGTTCGGGCGCGCGCTGACCAAACGCAACCTGGGGCCGACGGTCATCGAAGGGGAGGTGGTGGCCGAGCAGTCTGGTCCGGAGGAGACGATCCCCGAAATCAGTCCTCGGAGCCCCTGAGCTTGTCGAGCTGCTCGGAAAGGATCTCCTCAAGTTCTGGGATACTCCGTCGCTCGCGTAGCATGTCCCAATGGGTACGGGGCGCCTTGGCCTCCTTCTCCTCCCCGGTGGCACCGTCAGAGCGTTTGGCCATCAGACCACACTTCTTGCACTCCCACTCGAAGGGCAACTCCGCCTCAATGGCGAAGGTCACCTCGAAGTGGTGCCCCTTGGGGCAGTCGAAACCGACATGGCTGCGTTCAGCGAACTCGATGCCCTGCTCATCCTCGAAACTCTTGGCGCCCAGTCCGACGCCTCGCAGTGTGCGATCTGCCATCAGTACCTCCTTATGAAGTTGAACGTCTCACGTTCAACTCAGGTTCCCAGTCTGCTGGTCCACATGCCTCGGGACCGCAGTACTTCCCGAAGCAGATCCGGACGATCAGTCACGATCCCGTCGACCCCCCAGTCGATCAGGGTGTGCATCTCGTCGGGTACGTCGATTGTCCAGACATGGACGCGGTAGCCAGCCTGGTGGATGGCACGGATCCGTGATCGTGTCAGCAGCGGGAGGGTCACTCCGGCAACCCGATGCGTGACGGGAATCTGGAACACCCCGGGTCCTCCTGGACGGTATGCGCGCAGCAGCCCGAGTCGCATGGCTGTGACCCCCACGGGGCCCACAGCCGTCATGACCCCGGGAAGCATCCGCCGGAACCGGTTGATTCTGTGCTGCGAAAACGAGCCGACGCAGACCCGCTGCTCCGCGCCATGCCTTCGTATCAGCTGCGCCAGGGGAGCGGTGGCTCCGTTGGCTTTGATGTCGAAGTTGAACTTGGCGTCCAGCGCAATCACATCACCACTACCGGTGAGGATCAGCGGGTTGATCTCGAGCATGGTGCCGTCGCAATCGCGGAACGCCCGGTAGGCGTTCATGATGGTCTTCACCGCCGCCGAGACCTGCTTGATGTTGAGGCCGAGCTGGAACGCGATCTCGCGGGCCTGGAACTGCTGCCCCACCTGCTGGTGCGCTCCGATGGGCAGCTACACACCGCTGCGGCGCGCGGCATTGTCGCGCTCCGACAGGCCCTGGCGCCCAGCGTGGCGGCCGCCGCGGCCCGCGGGTTGATCGTCGATTGCCGCTCGAGCACGTACGCCGCGGCGTGGACCCCCACCGGTCCGCAGGCGGACGCATGGGTGCAGGTGAAGGTGCCGGGGGCGACCCACATGGCCAAGCACACCCGCGGGCTGGTGGCGCGGGCGATCTGCGATCTGGGGCTCGACCCGCGGCGTCCGGAGGGTCTTGCCACCGGGCTCGCCGAGCGCTTCGACGTCGAGGAGCGGTGCGCGATCAGTATCGTCAAGGCCATCCCGGTGGCGGGCGGCATGGCCGGCGGTTCGGCCGACGCGGCCGCCACCCTCGTCGCGTGCGACACCCTGTGGGGGCTCGGCCTGCGCCGACACGAGCTCGAGGAGATCGCCGCCGAGCTCGGATCCGACGTGCCGTTCGCCCTCACCGGGGGCACCGCGCTCGGTACGGGCCGCGGCGAGCAGATCGTCCCGGTGCTCGCCACCGGTACCTTCGAGTGGCTGTTCGCGCTCACGCACGAGGGGCTCTCGACCCCGTCCGTGTACGCCGAGTGCGACCGGCTGCGCGAGGGTGAGGACGTGCCCGAGCCGCAGCCGTCCGACGGTTTGCTCGCGAGCCTGCGTTCGGGTGACGTGCACGGCGTCGCGCTCGCCATGCACAACGACCTCGAGTCG
>CAKZJI010000124.1 GCA_936941515.1 uncultured Propionibacteriaceae bacterium | reverse complement strand
CCATCACGGCAATCAGCGTGAGGGCTGCGCTTGACGCCGCGAAAGCGGCTCATCCGAATCCAGGGTGTAGTCGGGGTCTGAACCCGCCGGTCTCGAGAGCGGCGGTACGGGCTGGAGGACAAGGCCACCGGCATGGGCTGGGAGCACGAGGACCCCCGCTTCGACGCCCGCGCCACGGGCTTCACCAACGAACCACATCGTTTCGGCTACATCGTGGAGATCGACCCGGAGGATCCACGCTCCACATCGGTCAAGCACACCAGCTTGGGCCGCTTCAAGCACGAGGGGGCCAACGTCATCGTCGCCGACGATGGGCACGTCGTGGCCTACATGGGAGACGACGAACGGTTCGACTACCTGTACAAATTCGTCTCCAAAGACATCTACCGCAAAAACGACCGCCGCCACAACATGACCTTGCTGAACGAGGGCGACCTGTATGTGGCACGGTTCTCCGGTACGTCGGACGGGGAGATCGACGGGTCCGGCCGGGTTCCCGCGGACGGCACCTTCGACGGATCGGGCCGCTGGATCCCCCTGGTGCAAGGCGGCAGGAGCACGGTCGAGGGCATGGCCGTCGACCAGGTGCTCGTTTTCACCCGCCTGGCCGCCGACCGGGTGGGTGCCACCAAGATGGACCGCTGCGAAGACGTCGAGCCCAGCCCGGGCAGCGGGAAGATCTACGTGGCCTGCACCAACAACTCCCAGCGTGGCGTCGACGGCCAGGCAACGGCGGACGAGGCCAATCCACGCACCGAGAACCGCGACGGACACATCGTGGAGATCACCGAGCACCGCGGCGACCACACCTCCACGCGATTCACCTGGGACCTGCTCATGCTCTGCGGCGACCCGTCCCAGGGAGACGCCACCTATTTCGGCGGCTTCCCCGTGGACCAGGTCTCACCGATTTCCTGCCCGGACAACCTGGCGTTCGACACCGACGGCAACCTCTGGATCTCCACCGATGGAGCCCCGGATGGCATCGGCTACAACGACGGCCTGTTCAAGGTCGCCGTCGAGGGCCGCAATCGCGGCCAGGTGGCACAGTTCCTTTCGGTTCCCCGGGATGCCGAGACCTGCGGGCCGGTCATCCACGACGACGAAGCGATGGTCTTCGTGGCCGTCCAGCACCCCGGTGAGGAGGGTTCCTACACGGATATCCGCTCCGCGTTCCCCGACTACGTTCCCTCCGAGGCCCGCCCGGGCGACGGCGAAGTGCGCGGGCCCCGGCCCTCGATCGTCCAGGTCTACCGAACGTAAATGCGCGCCGACGTGGCCGTGAAGCACCATGCACATAGGCTGGGGCCATGTCTCTCGAATTCAGGACCTCCGAGGAATCGCCAGATGTCACCCGGGTCGTGGCCACCCACCTCCCCACGCGGCATGGGGACTTCGCCCTGCTGGGCTACCGGGATGGCCGCGGCACGGATCATGTGGCCCTCACCTTGGGCGACGTGGCGGCAGACGACGGCGAGCTCCCATTGGTGAGATTGCATTCCGAATGCCTCACCGGCGACGCCCTGGGATCCTACCGGTGCGATTGCGGCGAGCAGCTGGACGCAGCCCTGCAGGCCATCGGCGCTGCGGGGCGCGGGGTGCTCATCTACATTCGCGGCCATGAGGGACGCGGCATCGGGCTCCTGGACAAGCTGAGGGCCTACGCCCTCCAGGACTCCGGCATCGACACCGTGGACGCGAACACGCATTTGGGTTTGCCGGCCGACGCCCGCGATTACGATCAGAGCGCGCAGATACTGCGTGAACTGGGGGTCGGGAAGATCCGGTTGCTCTCCTCGAACCCCGCGAAACAGGAAGCCCTGGAAGCATTGGGCATCCACGTCGAGGCACGGGTGCGGTTGAACGTTGCCGACCGGCCGGAGAACTCGCGGTATCTCTCGACGAAGCGGGCCCGGATGCGCCATGACCTGCCGCCCGAACGCAACGCGTGGGACCTGCTGGCCGGCGCTCGGGTGCCAACAGGTCCCCTGACCCCGCAGGAAGAGGCCCTCGTGCTGCGCTACGGTCCGCTGGTCGAAGCCGGACCCCGCCTCGTGATCGGGCAGCTGGGTCAAAGCCTTGACGGATTCATCGCCTCGCGCACCGGCGATGCCTGCTTCGTCACCGGGGAAGCGGACCGGGAGCACTTGCACCGGTTGCGGGCCCTGGTTGATGCAGTGCTGGTCGGCGCCCAGACCGTGGCGGCAGATGACTGCCAGCTCACGGTCCGTGCGGTCAACGGCGCTGACCCCGCGCGCGTCGTCGTCGATCCACATGCGCGCATCCCGCTGACGGCCAAGGTCCTCACCGACCCACGGAGCCGGACATTGTGGCTGGTCGGCTCCGACGCGTCGGTGCCCGCATCGCTGGCCCCCCATGTGAGCGTGCACCGGCTGGAGACCTCGACGGGCTTCGAACCGGCCGCCATCCTCCAATACCTGGCTGATCAAGGTTTGGGCCGCGTGCTCATCGAAGGCGGCGGCCTGACCGTGTCCGGGTTCCTGCATGCCGGCGTCCTGGACCGCCTCTACCTGACCAGCGCACCGCTATTGGTGGGAGACGGGGTCCCCGGGATTCGTTTCGACGGGGCCGACGCTCTTTCCGGAGCCCTCTCCGCCCCCGTGCGCCGCTTCGTCCTGGGCGATGACGTGTGCACCGAGTTCGATTTCTCCGCCGCCAAGCCGGCGTCGCCGGCTGCCCTGCACCGTGCGGACCAGGAGAACCAGCCCACCGGGCAGGACTGACACCAGCGCCAGGATTCCGTAGGCGACCGACACTTCCACGCCCTGCTGCGCCGCATGGCCCCAGGCCATGAACCCCAACGCCGCGGCGCCTTCACGAGGCCCCCATCCGGCCACGTTGAGCGGAATGGACATTCCGGCCAGGGTGACCGCTGCCAGGTAGGGGATCTGCGCCGGCGGCAGGTCGGGAGACACGGCAAGGCAAGCCAGCAGGAACAATCCGGCGAACGAGCACCAGCCGACAGCCGATAGCCCCCACACCAGCCCGATGTCCCGTACTCCGAGGCGCCGCAACCACGGCCAGGCCGCCGTCGCTGCGACAGCGGCCACGAGCAGGCCAAGCCCACCCAGGCCGGGGCGAACGGCCAGCAGTGCGAAACCTGCGGCGAGGAAGACCACCGAGGTGCCCGCCAACCGCTCGGCGGCCACGACGCCGAGACTGCGCTTGACCATGTCGCGTCGCCGGCCGGCGCCGACGGGGCGCTGTTCGGCTGCCCGGACGACATCTCCCGCCAGCCCCCCAGGCAGGACCGAGTTGATGAACGCGGCCTGCCAGCACCGCTCGGCGGCCGCGCGCCATCCCAATTCGATGCCATGCCTCCGGGCAATCAGCCTCCACCGTTGGGCCTGCACCAGCACACCGATGGAACCCAGGACCAGGGCTCCGACGACTCCCGGCCAGGTGAGGACGCGAACAGCCGCGACAAAGGGGCCCGTGCCGAAGAGCAGGACCACCCATCCGAGGATTCCCGCGGCGACGGCGACTTGCAGCAGGGCCAGGAGCAGTGCCCTGCGGTTCATGGCGCGTGGCCGATCATCCTGGCGGCAGGCAGAGGAGCTCGCGGTGGCGCACCTCCACGTGCAGCCTGCCCTCGTCCGATTGCCCCAAGTGCTCGGCCAACCAGGAATCCACGACGTCCCCCATGTCCGGCGCGCCTTCGATGACGGCCTGCGCCCGGTCGTGCAGGTAGCGGCGCAGCAGTACGTCATCGGCGGGGCCCAGCTTCCAGGGCGATTCCGCGACCTCCACACGCATGCCATCGGCACGGAGCCGGCCGGCGGCATACCCGACGGCGTCGGGCCCGGCCAGCGACCCGCGTCGTTGGTGCTGGTTGAAGGCCCGGGTGATCTGGGCGTCCGCCCAGTGGCCGGGATCCAGGACCACGTCGCCGGTGACGCTGAGGCTGAGCAGGGCCGGCATGCGCCGCTCGGCCAGAAAATCGCAGAAACCGGCTAGCTGGTCCATGGTGAGCAAATCAAGCACCGCCGAGCAAGTGATCAGGCACCGGTCCTGCTCCGCCTCGTCCAGGCTCCCGAGATCCTCGATCCCGGCAGTGACCCGCCTGACGTGTCGCACCCGCGCATCCTGCAGCTGGGAGGGGACGAGTTCCAGCAGGTCCGCGTCGTGGTCCAGCAGCGTCCACTGCTGGCTGAACCGCAGGCGCGGTGCCAGCCAGGCCGGGTTGGCACCGGTGCCGGCGCCGACGTCGATGACGTCCACGGGGCTGTCTGCGCCGGTTTCCGTGAAGTGTTCGGCGAGCGCATCGAGCAGGGGGGCTGAGCCGGCGCGTGCCCGTTCGTCGGCAGGGCGCCTCAGGTCCAGCCAATCACTGGAGATCGGGCGTTCGGGTCGTTTCACGGCGTGAGGATCCGCAGCATCAGGTCTGCCGAGTCGTCCCATGTGGGCAGCATACCGCGCGCACCCTCGGCCGACCGGCGCCAAGCCGCCCGTTGCGCGGGATCGCTCAGCCAACCACGCAGTACCTCCTCCAGTGCGGCGGTGTCATCAGGGGCCACTGCAATTCCGGGAGGTGCGTGTGGGCCAAGGGCGAGCGCCTCTTCCGCTCCGGTGCCGGCACCGACGATCGCGGGGATGCCTCGGGCCACGGCCTCCGTCACGACCATTCCGAAGGTCTCCGCCCGGGAGACGAGAAGCAACAGGTCGCTCGCGGACCAGATGCGCTCTAGTCCCGGACCGGTCCGGGAACCGAGGACCTGGACCCGGCCGGGAGGGAAGGCGGCCTCGGCGAATAATCGCACGCGCTGGGCGTAGTCGGGATCGGCGGCATCGGGGCCGACCAGCAGTGCCTGCCAGTCCAGTTCGGTGAGTGCCGCCAGGGCCCGCAGGATGGCCAGTTGGTTCTTGCGCGGCGTGACCGATGCCAGCAGCAGCAGCTGGGGCGGGGCGCTCCCGACGGCCAGCGGGGCCTGATCGGTGCCGGGGGACACCACACGGGTCGGGAGCGGGCCGTAACGGTTCACGACGTCTCGTGCGGCCCAGTTACTCGTGCAGATCACGGTGTGTGCCGACTGCAGGGCCCGTCGTTCCAGGGCTGCCGCCCGCCCGCTGCCATCGGGCGGCACGGCGCCATCAACGAGCAGCGACAGGTGGAAGAGGACGTGCACCCGCGTTCCCGACGCGGCGGCGGCCTGGATCTCGTCGGGGGCCGACGACGCGATCAGGCCGTCAACGACCACTTGCTCCCGGCCTGCCAAGGCCGCGCGGAGCCGTTCAAGGTCCCGCGCCTCGGGCCGGGGCCACGGGCCGGGGACCCCGCAGACGGACACGGAGCACCCCGCGGCCTCGAGGGCTCGGATTAGCGCCTTGTTGTAGCGGCTTCCGCCGCTAGGACCAGGCAGCCCCGTCGGGATGATGAACGTCGTTGCCAGCGGTTCATGCGAAGTCGACATCATGCGCTGCCCACGCATCGGGATGCTCCCGCAGCAAGACTTCCATTCCGGCGAACTCCGTGGTGTCGAAGTGGCGGCGCAGCTCATCGCTGATGTGCCCGGCGATGGCTTCAGTGGTGCTCAGCCGACCGGCGAAGGCAGGGTGTTCATCCAGGTTTGTGTAGCGCAAGGGCTCGAGCACCTCGGAAAGCATGGATGTTGCGGCCCCTATATCCATGACGACGGACTGTGGACCGAGCTCCCTGCGGCGCCAGGTCACCTCCACCACCAGGGTCGCACCATGAAGGGCCTGGGCAGGGCCGAAGAACGGGTCAGGAAGGCTATGCGCGATCATGACGTGGTCGCGGACGGTCAATCGATACATGTTCCGAGCCTAACCACGCGGGCCGGGATCGGGATAGCGGATGGCCCGGCAAAGCGTCGGCAACTCCCCCTGTGCGAGGCCGGCGATGGCACCGGGCAAGTCCGCGAAGCCGGACTCCCCACTGATCAGGGCATCGAACACCGGGTCCTGGAGCATGTGCATGACCAGGTCCATGCGCGCGGCGTGGGTCCGCCGGTAACGGCGGGCACGACCGATGGTGGAGACCTGGCTGGCGGTGATCCGCAGCCGGCGAGCGTGGAAGCTGGTGCCGAGGGGGACTGCCGGAACATGGGAGCCGAACCACGAAAGTTCGACGAGCTCTCCCTCGTCGCCCAGTCGTTCCAGCCCCTGGGCCAGCCCCGCTTCGGTGGTGGAGGCGTGGTAGATGATGTCGCATTCTGCCTGCAATGCCTCCGGTTCCACGGCCTCGATGCCCATGGCCCGGGCCATGTCCCGCTTCACCGGATCTGTGTCGACCAGCTGAAGTCGGCCCAGGGGGAAGCGGCTCAGCAACACAGCCAGCGAAGCACCGATCATCCCGCCACCGATGACCGCGATACGGTCGCCGATGCACGGTGGGGCATCCCACAGCGCGTTCAATGCCGTTTCCACGGGCCCGGCCAGGACGGCACGCCTGCTGGGGACGTCGTCGGGGATCACCGTCAACGCGTCGACGGGGACAACGTACCGGTCCTGGTGGGGATACAGGCAGAAAGTCCGACGTCCGAGAAGATCGTCCGGCCCCTGTTCGACGACCCCGACGGAGAGGTATCCGTACTTCACCGGAAAGGGAAACTCCCCCTCTTGGAACGGGGCGCGCATCCGTCCGGCGACCTCCGGAGGCACTTCTCCGCGGTACACCAGCATCTCGGTCCCCCGGCTCACCCCGGAGTAGAGGCTGCGCACCAGCGCTTCTCCCACCCCCGGAGGCCGCAGCCGGGCGCGTCGGAATTCCCCGGCGCCGGGTGCCGTTGTCCAATAGGCGGTGCTGTCCATCGACTGCGGTGAATCCATGCTCCGATTATGCCCGGATACCGGACGGCTCCGGCCCCGGACGCACCCGCGAGGCCTGGGGCGGGCTGGGCGTCGGTAGACTCGCCAGGAGATACCCCCGATCACCGAGGAATCCGATGCGCCATCCGACGACGCCGTTCCGGCGACAGGCGATGGTCGATGTACTCTGCACCGTCGTGGGCTCCGTGGGGCTGGGCGTCACGCTCGTCCACTTCGGCAAGACGTCTGCCTGGGGCAGCGTCGCCGCCATCGCCAGCGGCTTGACCCTGGTCTCGGTCGCCGTGGTGACCATGGTGCGGCGCAACCCCCTGTTCTCCACCCTGGCCGACCGTGTCACCCTAAGCCGGGCGGTGCTCGGCGGCGGTTGCGCGACGATCGTCATGCTGGCCGCCCTCGACACGGCTCCGCATCGTTCCTGGTGGCTGGTCCTGTTGGCGGCACCCGCCGTCCTGCTGGACGCCGTCGACGGCAGGGTGGCCCGGCACACCGGCACCGCCTCGGCCCAGGGGTCGCGTCTGGACATGGAAACCGACGCCGCCTTGCTGCTGGTGCTCACGGTGCCCCTGGCCTTCACCATCGGCCCCTGGGTCCTGGCCATCGGCCTGATGCGATATGCCTTCGTCGTCCTGTCGTGGTTCCGGCCCGCATGGCGGGAGCCCCTGGATTTCAGCCAATTCCGCCGGGTCGTCGCAGCGATACAGGCGGTGGTCCTGGTGGTGGCGCTGGTCCCCGTGGTTCCCCTCACGGGAGCCTGCATCATCCTGGCACTCAGCTTGGCGTTGCTGCTCACGTCCTTCCTGCGCGACATCATCACCCTGGAACGCGGGACATCCTCGCGCGGGGACCGTGAGCCGACCCGGGTCGGGAGGACCTGCTCCTCCCACGCCGACCTGTCGGATGGTTAGCGCAGCACTTGCCCGAAGGCGTGCCGGCGAATCCAGGCATGCATGGCAATGGCCGCCGCGGAGGCGGCGTTGATGGACCGGGTGGAACCGAACTGCTCGATGCTCAGGGTGGTGGTTGCCGCCGCGTGCACTTCGTCACTCAGCCCGGGGCCTTCCTGCCCGAAGACCAGCACGCAGTTCCGCGGCAGGTCATAGGTCTCCAGTTGTTCGGAGTCGGGGAAGATGTCGACCCCGATGACTTCCAGTCCCGCCTCCTGCGCCCAGGCGGTGAACTCCGCCACCGTCGGGTGGTGGCGCACATGCTGGTAACGGTCGGTGACCATTGCGCCGCGCCGGGCCAGGTCAACGGGCAGGGTGTGAAGGACGCCTGGTACGTCCTCCTCCCTGACGGCACGATGAACAAGGAAGCCGCGGCCATGAGCACCGCCACCCCGGCGTCCTGATGCGACGGCGACCCGTCCCCGCACGCAGCGAAGCGCATCGTCCGGACGGGTCGCCGGTTCTCAACAGGCAAGGACGGAAGGGATGACCGGCAGTGATCGCAGCAACCGTGATGAGGGAGCGCGCCGTGGCGCTTCGAGGCGGTGAGCGTTGTGCCCCGCCCCGTCGATGAGCTCCTGGCGGCGTTGTACGAGAGTCACGGCCCGGCCTTGCGGCGCTTCGTGCAGAACCTCACTCGGAACGCGGCGCTGACGGAGGACGTCGTGCAGGAGACGATGGTCCGGGCCTGGCAGCGCCCGCAGGTCCTCGAACGCGACGCCGACGCCACTCGCGCGTGGCTGTTCACCGTCGCCCGCAACCTCGTCATCGACGACGCCCGATCCGCTCGGAGCCGACGCGAAGTGCCGACGAAGGACGAGGACGGCGGCGGCGCCGTCCCCGATCGCACCGACGCAGTCCTGGACAGCATCCTCGTCGCCGACGCTCTCGCATCGCTGTCGGTGGAGCATCGTCAGATCGTGGTGGACGCGTACTTCCTCGGACACACCGTCCCCGAGATTGCCCGCCGGCACTCCATCCCCGAGGGAACAGCGAAATCTCGATTGCACTACGGACTGCGCGGACTGCGACTGGCTCTGCAGGAAAGGGGCGTCACCCGATGAACGACCACCACGGAAGCTCTGCGACGGAGGACGAGTATCGCGACTGGGACGCGTCCTACGTCCTCGGCGCTCTCCCCGCGGATCAGCGACTCGAGTACGAGCAGCACCTCAGCGGCTGCGCGGCCTGCCGCGCGGCCGTGGCAGAGCTGGCAGGACTGCCCGGCATCGTCGGTCGCCTCTCCGTCGAGGACGCTCTCGCCATCAGCCCATCGGACGACGGCGAGGAGGCGCCGCCGTCGATGGCGACGCTGCCCGCCATCGCCCACCGTGTCCGGACGCGCCGACGTCGGCGCCGGCTGGTGACGTCCCTCGCCGTCGCGGCCGCCGTCACCGCCTCCGTCCTCGGAGGCGTCGCTCTCGGCACGGGCATCGCGGGTGCTCCCGTGGCGAGCGAGGCGACCCTCGAACCGATGGACCCGATCGACAAGGACCTCTACGAGCTGCCGCCCGAGGAGGCCAAGGGCATCCCGCAGGCCC
>CAKZJI010000123.1 GCA_936941515.1 uncultured Propionibacteriaceae bacterium | reverse complement strand
GACCGTCGCGCCGTGACCTGCATCATCACCTTCGGCCTGGTCACCACCTACATGTACCTGCCGCTCGGGTTCGGGAAGATCTTCCTGGAGGACATCCTGCTGGGCAACATCGCCAAGGCCGGTCTCGACGTCGAGGGCGTCAACGTGATGGTGGCCATGGGCATTCCCGCGCTCGGCATGATCGCGGGCCTGCTGATCGCGGTCCTGGTGACCTATCGCAAACCCCGCGACTACGACCCCGACGCGAAGGTCGACGTCGCCGCCCCCGCGAAGGTGAGCAAACCGAAGGTGATCGTCGCCGTGGTCGCGATCGGCGCCAGTTTCGTCATCCAGTCCTGGCTGACGATCACCGATTCCAAGGCCGATCCGCTTCTCGTCGGTGCCCTGGTGGGGCTGTTCGTCTTCATCGCGACGGGCGTGGTGCGACGCCTGGAGGCCGACGAGGTGTTCACCTCCGGGATGCGCATGATGGCGTTGATCGGTTTCATCATGATCACCGCGCAAGGTTTCGCGTCGGTGATGAAGGCCTCCGGGCAGGTGGAACCCCTCGTCCAGGCCACCGCAGGGCTGTTCGGCGACAACAAGGCGATGGCGGCCTTCGCGATGCTCCTGGTCGGTCTGCTCGTGACCATGGGCATCGGGTCGTCGTTCTCCACCCTGCCGATCATCACCGCGATCTACGTCCCGCTGTGCGCGGCGCTGGGTTTCTCGCCCCTGGCCACCGTCTCCATCATCGGCACGGCGGGCGCGCTGGGTGACGCGGGTTCCCCCGCCTCCGACTCGACCCTCGGCCCCACCGCCGGCCTGAACGCCGACGGCCAGCACGACCACATGCGCGACACCGTCATCCCCACCTTCCTGCACTTCAACCTGCCGCTGCTGGCCGCGGGCTGGGTGGCTGCCATGGTGCTCTGAAAAGGTTTCGCCTCGACGCCTCGCGTCCGGAGGTGCCGCACCCCGACAGGCCTGCGCCGTCGGATCTCGGACGAGCCGGTTTTCCGCCGCCGAGACCGGCCGAGTTTGCCCAGCCCCGGGTCCTCGGGTAGGGTTCCCCGCGGAGGATTCGCCTAGAGGCCTATGGCGCTCGCTTGGAAAGCGGGTTGGGTTCACGCCCTCACGAGTTCGAATCTCGTATCCTCCGCCATCACTCCCGCCGAAACCCGGCGGGAGTTCTCCGTTTCTCCCTCGAAATCAATCCGCTGCAAGCTCACGATCCCCCAGGCGCAGAGCCGCCCGGACCATGGCCGCAACCATGTCCTCCACCCACGGCGGCATCTCCTCGGCATCCGGACCGATATAGGGACGCACCAGGCCATACGACGTCTGATAGACGGCCAGACGCACCAAGTCCAGACAATCAATCGACCCGAAGCGGCGCACCGTGAGGTCGGTCATGACCTCGAAAACCTCGTCGTTCAGCGTCTGCAGATCCGCTCTCAGCCCCTCAGGGCACTCCATCAGCTCCGGATCACGGGACTCAAGCCGGGCCAAGACCTCACGATGCCTGAAAAGCGTGAGCGCCTGCGCCTCATTAGGGTGCCTGCGGCAGTAGCTCGGAATGACTATGGCAGCCTCGACGAGGGCCCTTTCCGGATTCTGTCCCGAACGGGCCGCAGCCAGGAACTCCGCCTGGAATCTCCTCACCGAACGCACCCACAGGGCCAGCAGCATGACCTCACGATTCGGGAACCGGTAGTACAGCGACCCGACACGCGCCCCAGCCTGCGCCGCCACCGCTGCCGTCGTGGCTCCCGAGCCCACCCGGCCCACCACCGCCAACGCGGCGTCAAGGATCTGGTCCGCGGTGAATTTCGACGGGCGCCCCACGACTCCAACCCTATCGTGCGACGTTCTGATAGATTTTTGAGCATGAAAACAAAAACTTCGCCCCTGGTCGGCCGGCTCCTCATCGGCACCGGCATCATCCACAACGCCTTCGGGATCATCATCGGCTGGAACAGCCTGCTGGAGGGAATCCAGGCTGGCCTCGTCGGGACGTGGGAGGAGACGGCGGCACGAGCCATCCTGTTCTGGTTCCTCACTGCCGGCTCTGCCCTCATAGCCATGGGGCTGCTCACCGCCCATATCGAACGCACCAGCGGCCCTCTTCCCTGGGCCTTCATCATCGCCCTCGCCGTCATCGCCACAACCGGTGTCATCACGATGCCCGCATCAGGTTTCTGGCTCCTGCTCGCGACCACGACAATAGCCGCCTTCAGGCGTATGCATTCACACTGAGCAGATTGGACAGGTTCCCTTAGGATGAGTTGGTGGCGATTGAAGAGAACCTCGAACTGCAGCGCAGGCTGTACGGCGAGAACCTTGCCGATATAGCTAGGCGGGTCCGAGCATCACTCGGCCTGACCCAGGCCGGCCTGGCCGACGTGTTGGGGCTGTCCGCCCCCATGATGTCTCAGTTGCTGTCCGGGCAACGCGCCAAGATCGGCAACCCCGCCGTCCTCGGCCGACTTCAGGCCCTGATCCAGCTGTCCTCCAAGGTCTCAACACTGACCGCCACCCAGCGCAACACGCTGATCAACAACATCCGGGAGGCCACCCCCACAATCTCCACCTCAGTCGAGCCTGTGCTGCAGGCGCTGCGCAGCGCCGCTCCCCAGGACGAGCTGATGCGTCTCGCCGGACTCACCACCTCCCCCGACCTCTCCCAGCTCCTCAGGAATGCAGCCAACCATGGGTGAGATCTTCGGAGGCCGTTACGAGCTCATCGACCTCATCGGCGAGGGCGGGATGGGAGCAGTTTGGCGAGCCTGGGACCAGAGGATGCGGCGCATCGTCGCAGCCAAGGTTCTGCGACAGTCTGACGCCTCCACGCTGCTGCGGTTCGTCCGGGAGCAGGCCATGCGAGTGGACCACCCCCACGTGATAGCCCCCCTGGGCTGGATCGGAGAGGACGACCGGGTGCTATTCACCATGCGCATCGTCTCTGGAGGCTCTCTGGCGACCCTCATCGGAGATCACGGCCCGCTGCCCCCGGTCTTCACCGCGGAGATCCTGCGCCAGGTCCTCTCAGGCCTGCATGCAGTTCACTCCGCACGACTGATTCACCGTGACATCAAACCCGCAAACATCCTGCTGGACGCGACGGGAGCCAGAATTCCCCACGCCTACCTGACGGACTTCGGCATCGCCATCGACCTCGACGGGCCACGCTTCACCGAGACAGGCAAGGTCAACGGCACACCTGGCTACCTCGCCCCAGAGCTAATGCGGCTTGGCGACATCACCCCAGCCGTTGACCTCTATGCCGTCGGCATGCTGGGAGCGACGATGCTGACCGGGATGCGCCCCCGGGAATTCGACATCAGCACGGCGCCGCCGCCGGTGAGCACGATGCCGCGCTCGGCGACGTCGGACCCCAGTTCGGGCGGGGTGCGCTCCAGCGCCTGCTTGACGGCCTTGACGATGCCGGCCAGCGGCTCCTGCAATGCGTCGAGAATCTCGTTGGAGTTCATCGTGAAGTTGCGCGGCACGCCCGCCGCGAGGTGACGGCCCACCACATCGATCTCGGTCACTTCGTGGCCGGGAAAGGCGGTGCCGATTTCCTGCTTGATGCGCTCGGCCGCGCGCTT
>CAKZJI010000122.1 GCA_936941515.1 uncultured Propionibacteriaceae bacterium | reverse complement strand
CGATGTGCCCACGGTGCCGCTTGACGCGGATCTCCGGGCCACCGCGAAGCGGCTGCGGCTGAACTTCGAGGCAACTGTCAGGGAACTCACCTTGGACCTGCGCAAGCCGAACGACCTGGCCAGGTCGCAGTTCCTGCGGAGGCTTCGCATCCTGGGCATCAACTGGGGCGAACCCAAGACCGCCTACGGCAAGGGCACCTTCAAGGAGGGCTGGGCCGTCGCCTGGGAGCCGGGGCTCTCGGTCGCGGTCGTGGACGCGGCCCGTCACGGCACCACCGTCGAGGAGGCTGCGGGGGCTGCGCTGCTGGAGTCCGCTGAGGATCTCGTCGCCGTTACCGAGGCCGTCGAGCAGGCGCTCGCCGCAGACCTGGAGCAGGTGCTGGAGCCTCTGCTGGCCCGCCTGGACGGGTTCGCTGCCCGTGAGGCCGACATCGGACAATTGCTGCGCACCCTGCCTCCGCTGGCCCGTGCGCAGCGCTACGGCGATGTGCGACGCACCGATACCGACCGTCTTGCCCTGGTTGCGCGCCAGGTGCTGGCCCGAGCCATGGCAGGCTTACCCTCCGCGGCCTCTGGGATCAGCCCGGAGGCTGCCGCCACCCTGCGCTCAGACATCGACGGGGTGCAGGGTGTCGTCGGCCTGCTCGCCGAGGACGACCAGCGGGCCTGGACTGATGCCCTCACCGAGCTGGCGGGACGCCCATCGATTCCCGGGACCATCGCGGGACGCGCCACACGCATCCTGCTCGCTGGGGGAGCCATCGACGCTTACGACGCCGCCAGCAGACTCAGCCGGGTCCTCTCAGCAGGCACGGAACCAGCTGAGCAGGCCACGTGGGTTGAGGGCTTCCTCGCGGGAGACTCGCTGCTGCTGGTGCACGACCGTCGACTCCTCGGCATCATTGACGAATGGGTTCAACGCATTGATGCGGAAACGTTCACCGATGTGCTGCCGATCCTGCGCCGCGCCTTCGGGCAGTGGAGTGCCCCCGCCCGAACCCAGGTCGCTGCGGCCGTGCGGAACCTGGGAACAGCTGAGGAGGAGACAGCGGATGAATTCCATCCCACCGCCGCGGACGAGCCGGTCCTGGCTGCCATCACACTGATTCTGAGAGGGGCGAACGCATGACCGGGAATCCCACCCCCGCCGAACGCTGGCGGCTGCTGCTGGGAGCCGATGAGCCCGGGAACCCCGTCAAGCTGAGCGGACGGCTCCAGGAGATGGACAGGGCCCTCGCCGCCCTGTACGACTCCGATGGCCGCAAGCCAGGTGGCAGTGGGCGTAGCCGGGGTGCGGGGCTCGGTTCCTCAACGCCGTCTGTGACCCGATGGCTGGGTGACATTCGCTCCTATTTCCCGTCGCGGGTGGTGCGGGTAATGCAGACCGACGCCATCGAGAGACTCGGGCTGAGGCAGTTGCTGTTGGAACCCGAGGTGCTGGAGCAGGTGGAGCCTGACGTCAACCTGGTTGCCACCCTGGCCTCGCTGTCGAGTGTGCTGCCGGAGCGGTCGAAGGCGACAGCCCGGGAGGTCGTGGCCAGGGTGGTCAGGCAGGTGGAGGAGCGGATCGCGGAGCACACCCGGCAGGCGGTGCGCGGTGCGTTGAACCGCGCGGCCCGCACCAACCGCCCCAAACCGGGGGACATCAACTGGCCTCGCACCATCCAGGCGAATCTGGGCAACTACCTGCCCGAGCATCGCACGGTTGTGCCGGAGCGTCTCGTCGGCTTCGGCCGCCGAAGCGTGGGGGTGCAGCGGGAGATCGTGGTGTGCCTGGACCAGTCCGGCTCAATGGCGGAGTCGGTGGTCTATGCCTCCATCTTTGCTGCGGTGATGGCGCAGATTCGGGCTCTCAAGACGTCGCTGGTGGCCTACGACACGTCGGTGGTGGATCTCACCGACAGGCTCACAGACCCGGTGGATGTCATCTTTGGCACCCAGCTGGGTGGCGGCACCAACACCTCCCCGGCGCTGGCGTATTGCGAGTCGTTGATCACCAAGCCTGCCGGGACTGTTCTCGTTCTGATCTCGGACCTGTATGACACCACCCCCGAGAAGATGCTGAGACGCCTGAATGCCCTGGTGAAGGCGGGGGTGACGGTGGTGGTGCTGCTGGCCCTCGACGATGCCGGCACCCCCTCCTACAACCATGGTGTGGCGGCGAGCCTGGCGGGGTTGGGAATCCCAGCCTTCGGCTGCACACCCGACGCCTTCCCGGAGCTGCTGGCCTTGGCCATCAACGGGGGAGACATCGGCGGCTGGGCGGAGCGAAATGCAGCAGCTGCGGACAGCCACTGCTGATCCTCGGCTTGGCGTCAGATCCCGTCCTTCAGTGGAAGGTGATGGGTGAGTGGGAGATGCAGATGAAGTGCCCTGCTCGCAGGCTTCCCCGCTGATTTTTGTCGGACCCTCTCGTTAGCTTTGACACGTGGTCAACCAAAGTGGAGGAAAGTCAATGAGGTGGAGCGAAGTGCGGTTCGTCGGGTTTGATGTCGAAACGAGCGGGCCGGACCCGCTGACGGCGGAGATCATCACGGCATCGGTGGGTGATCAGGATTGGCTGTTGCGGCCTTCGAGCTCAATCCCTGAGAGGGCGACAGCGATTCATGGCATCACCACGGAGGAGGCGATGAGTCGGGGAATGGAACACGCTGAGGGCTTGGCTGCGATCCGTGATGCCATCGGGCAGGTGTGGGACGACGGCGGGGCGCTCTGCGTCTTCAACGCCACGTATGACTGCACATTGCTGGATCGTGAGCTCCGCCGGTACGGTCTGGATGGTTTCGAGATCCGTGGTGTGGTGATCGATCCCTACGTGATCGACAAGCAGGCGGATCGGTACCGCAGAGGGAGCCGACGGCTCGTCGATGTGGCGCGACACCATGGGGTGGAGCTCTCCGCGGAGGAGGCGCACGGGGCCAGAGCGGATGCCCGGGCAGCAGCCCAACTCGGTCGGCTTCTGGCCGGATATCTGCCGGACGTGAGAGAGGCCAACGACTGGCAGGCCAGGTGGCATTCTGAGCAGAAGAGCTCCTACGCCGAGTGGTTGGTGAGCCAGGGCAGGGAGCAGCAGGCGATGCAGGTGCGCTCCGAGCGGGGCTGGCCGCTACGGCATATGTGAGGTCAAAACAGAAGGGAGCTGTCATGGCCATGTCGATGATACGGAAGCCAGTCACGACGCTGTCCGAAGGCCGTAGACGATTCCGACTGGTGGCTGTGCTCGCAGACATCGGTGATGCGGCGGGTGTCCACCAGCACGTCATCGAGCGTGTTGA
>CAKZJI010000121.1 GCA_936941515.1 uncultured Propionibacteriaceae bacterium | reverse complement strand
TAGCCGTCGTATTGCGCGAGCCGGCCGGCCATGGCGATGGCGGTCGGGATCTCGAGCGCGCCCGGAACCTCGATCAGGTCGATGGTCGCGCCTGCCCCCTCGGCCGCGGCCCTGGCGCCGGCGATCAGGTGTTCGGCGCCCGGAGACAGGGTCATGCTCACCAGCGGCATCTTCGCCACCATCCGGCACCTGGCTGACACCCAGGCCATCGTCGAGTTGGCTCCCGAGGTCGAGGTCACCATCGTGAAGCAGGCCATCGCCCGCACCGCCACCGCGGATGAGGAGGAATTCGAGTTCACCGACGAGGTGGACGCGGATGAGGAGCCGACCACGCCGGACTCCCCGGAGGAAGAAACGACAGAAGTCGCCGGCCAGGAGGCCGTTGAGCCTTCGGCGAAGACTACCCAGACCGAGAAGAACTGAGACGAGACCGCATGGCAACGGCATCCCGAAAGCCCCGTCCAGGTTTGACCCTGATCGTCTTCTTGGCGGCCATTGCCGCCTTGTTCGGCATCATGGCCTCCACGAACAGCTGGAGCCCGAAGCTGGGCTTGGACCTGCAGGGCGGCATGACGATCACCCTGACCGCGACGAACGCCACGGTGGACAGGCAGTCCCTGGAATTGGCAAAGGACATCATCCAAAAGCGCGTCGACGGCCTTGGCATCGGGGAGGCCTCCGTCACCACCTCAGGTGACCGGCACATCGTCGTCTCCGCACCCAATGTGCAGCGCAGCGACTTGGTGGATCTCATCGGCAGTACGGCTCAGCTGACCTTCCGGCCTGTGCTCCAGGCGCAGCAGGTCACGTCTCAGTCCGACCCGACCCTGCCGGGGCTTCCGACCCCAACTCCTGATCCTGGTGATGTGGGCTCCCAGCTTCCGGTCTCTGAGGTGCTGGCCTACACCCCGACGAGCCAGGACACCGCGATGCTCAGCGGCTACAAGTGCGGTGACAAAGTGGCTGCCAAGCTTGATCAGGCCACCGTGGCCTGTGATGCCTCCCGCACCCAGAAGTATCTCCTCGGGCCTGTGGGAATCATCGGCCAACGTGTGGTCAAGGCGAGTTCCGGTGTGCCTCAGGGTGAGGTAACGCCGGTCGTGACGCTGGAGTTTGACTCCGACGGGGCCAGCGTCTTCAGTGAGATGACCACGGCCATGGCCTCGAAGCAGGCCCCCGGCAACCAGTTCGCCGTGGTGCTGGACGGCGTTGTGCAGTCGGCTCCCCGCGTCGAGAGGGGCATCACGAACGGGCAGGCTCAGATCTCGGGAAACTTCACCCCCGAGAGCGCCGCAGAGCTGGCGAACGTGCTCAACTTCGGTGCGCTTCCGCTGACCTTTGAGCCCTCGCAGGTCGAGACGGTCTCGGCGACGTTGGGCGGTGAGCAGCTAAAGGTCGGTCTGATTGCGGGCGTCGTCGGCCTGGGGCTGGTGATCCTCTACTGTCTGGCGTACTACCGGGGCCTTGGTCTGGTTGTCATCGGCTCCCTCGGGGTGGCTGCGCTCTTCACCTACGCCTCGATGGTCATCCTGGGCGAGGCGATGGGTTTCACTCTCAACCTGCCCGCCATCGCGGGGGCCATTGTCGCCATCGGTGTGACGGCGGACTCCTTCATCATCTACTTCGAACGCATCCGAGACGAGATCCGCGACGGGCGGAGCCTGAGATCTGCTTTGACGACAGGGTGGCAGAAAGCACGCTCCACCATCATCGTGGCTGACCTGGTGTCCATCATCTCAGCGGTTGTGCTGTTCATTCTGGCTGTGGGCGGCGTCAAGGGCTTCGCGTTCGCGCTTGGCCTGACAACCCTCATTGACCTCGCAGTCTGCTTCTTCTTCACCAAGCCGCTGGTCCTGCTGCTGGGCCGCACGAAGTTCTTCGGGCAAGGACATAAGCTGTCCGGTCTCGACGCCAGCCACATGGGCGTCACCCGAGACTCCCTGCTCGGACGCCGCAGCCGTCGCACCCGCATCGCCAAGGAGGCCTGATGTCAACCAAGCACGGGCTCGCCCACCGTTTCTACACAGGCCAGCTGTCCTACGATTTCGTGGGCAAACGCAAATTCTGGTACATCTTCTCCGGCATTGTGCTGGCGATCTGCGTCATCGGGCTGATCATCAGGGGAGTCAACCTGGGTGTCGAGTTCCGCGGCGGAACCGACTTCCAGGTCCCGCTGACCGTCACATCCTCCACAGTTGATGAGGTGCGCGGCAAGGTCGCAGCCTTCGATGTTCCGGACCTGGATGCCCAGGTCTTCTCCCTGGGGGAGAACGACGTCCGCATTCGGACCAGAGCACTCAACCCTGATGAGACAGCGTCCGTGCGAACCGCTGTGGCTGAGATGGCAGGTGTCGCCCCGAAGGACGTCACCTACACTGCCATCGGTGCCTCTTGGGGAGAGCAGATCTCCCGGCAGGCTCTCATAGCCCTCGTGGTGTTCATCGCATTGGTGATGGTTCTCATCGGATTCTGGTTCAGGAACTGGAAGAT
>CAKZJI010000120.1 GCA_936941515.1 uncultured Propionibacteriaceae bacterium | reverse complement strand
TCAAGGCCGTCCTCCTCACCAGAGACATCAACACCCCGGAAAACCGCTCATGTCAGCCAAAAAGGGGACATCGTCCCGAGTTCGTGTCACCTCCCAGAACGCACCTCACGCTGGGGTTTATCGCATATAGTGTCCCCACCAGACGGAAGTTAACTCACGTTAACTTCCGTCTCTTGCCAGCAGTAACCATCGTTGGGTGTCGGAAGTTTGATCGGTGGAGGGCGGTTCCGGGGTGGATGTCGCGCCAAGGCAGCCGAGTGAAACGGCGCAGCACGCGCCGCGAACGAGGCTGAGGTTCTCCGCCCAGGACCGAGGAAACCCATCACGTCACAACACACCTTTAGCAGACAAAAGAACTCCTATAGGAGGACCCGTGCCCTCGTCACGCCGATCCCGGCGCCGCCGTCAAAGGGTTGACCTATCAGCCGTCAACGCCAATACCGAGCTCGCGCTTGTCGACGGCCTCGACCCGGAAGAGCGAAGAGCCTCGATCTCAGGCCGTTATTCCCCCACTCTTCTCTTAGTAGCCGTTTTCGCCTCTATCGGCGTCCTCGCATATGCAGGCTTCCTGCTCAATCCCAATTTCCGAGGTGACCTGATCCCCTGGCTCATCGTCATCTCATGTGAGCTGATTCTCATCTTTCAGGCTTCCATGGCCTTGTGGACGATGCTCTCGGGATACGGCCGCCAGCCGAACTACAGGTTTCAGGACGCCCAGGCGAGGTTGTTCGATCCTGCGGTCAACGCCCGGTTGGGGGTCAGCGACGACCCAACCAGGTGGCCGATGCACCTGAACGGACGCCAGATCAGTGTGGACATCCTCGTCACGGTCTATGGGGAGTCCCTGGATGTCATCAGGACCACGGTCAACGCGGCCATGGCGATCCACGGCCTCCACACCACATGGATCCTCGATGATGGGGACTCTGACGAGGTGCGTGACCTAGCCAAGAGCCTTGGCTGCCACTACGTGCGGCGGCTGGGAAGCTCCGGGGCCAAGGCTGGCAATGTCAACAACGCGCTGTCCTTGGCCAAGGCCGAGTTCTTCATCATCTTCGACGCCGACTTCGTGGCCAAGCCCGAGTTCCTCCGCGAGACGATCCCCTTCATGGAGGACGCCAATGTGGCGTTCGTGCAGGCACCACAGGTGTACGGCAACCTCAACAACATCGTCTCCCGGGGAGCCGGGTTCATCCAGATGGTCTTCTACCGGTTCATCCAGCCGGGGCGGAACGAGTTCAACGCGGCGTTCTGCGTCGGAACCAACGTGCTGTTCCGGCGCGCAGCCGTCAAAGACGTCGGCGGCATCTACACGCAGTCCAAGTCGGAGGACATCTGGACCTCGATTCTCATGCACGAGCGCGGCTGGCGCTCGATCTTCCAGGCCAAGGAGCTGGCAGTCGGCGAGACCCCCGACACCATTGAGGCATACAGCAAGCAGCAGCTCCGCTGGGCCACCGGAGGCTTCGAGATCCTGTTCACCCACAACCCGCTCAGCCCCCGGCGACGCTTGCACATGGACCAGCGGCTCATGTACTTCGTCACCTGCACGTTCTACTTCACGGGCATAGCCCCTGGGCTTCTCATGCTGGTCCCTGTCATGGAGGTCTTCTTTGACCTGCGGCCCGTGACGCTGGCAGTCAAATGGTACGAGTGGGCCCTGTTCTATCCGGGCTTCTACGTCATGCAGATCGTGTTGGCTGCGGTGATCGCGGGCACCTTCCGCTGGGAGGTGCTGCTGCTGGCCGCAAACTCCTTCCCGATCTACATCAAGGCCTTCTTCAACGCCCTGCTCAAGGTGGACACAAAGTGGGCGGCCACAGGAGCCACCAAGGGAGTCACGTCGGCGTTCAACTTCATCATGGTGCAGGTATGGGCCTTTGTCTTCATGCTGGGCACCTCTGTCGTCTCGATCTATCGAGACTATTCAATGGGCCATCTCAATGTCGCCACTTTCTGGTGCGTTCTGAACTCCTTCTTCCTGGGGGCATTTGTCGTCACAGCATTCTTGGAGGACCGCCAGAAGAAGAGGGCAGAAAAATACGGGACCAAGGTGCAACGCGCCAGGCACAGCCTGGAGTTCCCGGAAGGCCCAGGCTCCCCGACATCGCCACAAGCTGTGGGGAGCCGACGCCCAGAGACCCTGAACACCGAGGCGATACTTCATGCTCAGGCCGCCAAGGACTCCCTCGCAGAGCATCCCGAACTCCACCACCGAAAGGGCTGACCCATGTCCTGGCTGAATCGTCTCAAACTTCTCTTCGGCATCATCGTCGTCATCCTCGTGCTCGGACTGCTGACGGTACTGTTCAACCAGCGACAGAACCAGGCGTCCAGCATCTCGGCCCACGTCGAGGCTCCCCGCACCGTCATAGCCTCCCCCTATGGGGGCCTGGTAACCGAACAGAACCGCAACCCCGGCGAGTACGTCTCGGCTGGCGACGAGCTGTTCACCATCACCAGCGCGAGCCTGAAGGACATGGCAGCCAATGGAGTGGAGCCCAACAGCACCGACGGCTACAAGATAGACCTGAATTCCGGGACCATCACCTTCTTCGCCACCATCGCCGGCTACCTGGACAATTACTCGGCCTTCAAGGGAAGTTACGTGAACGGCACGGAGTCTCTGGCTGAAATCGTGTCCAGCACGAACAAAACCGTGGTGGGAAGGTACCAGCTGAACCCCTCCGACTATGGCAGAATCGAGCCGAACGGGAAGGTGACAATCCATCTGCCGAACAGCCAGATCGTGGAGGGGCATGTCATGAGCGTCAACATCGTCACGGATCCAGCCACTCACAACACCATCACGGAGGTGACGGTGGACAGCGAGGATCTCCAGGCCGAGAGTCTGATGCTGCTCACCCGGCGGGGAACTCCCGTGACTGCGGTCATGGCCCTGCGCGATGACGGCCCCCTCGCCGGACCAAGCCAGGCGATCACAGAGTTCTTGGTGAAGATCGGTCTGCGTTGAAGCCTCTGCTTCGCCTCCTGCTGGCGCTCATCTGCCTGGTCGCCACCATTGTGGTGCCGGGCAGCACACGACGCCAGCCGAGCCCCCCGTCCCCGCCCAGCGAGCTGCCGGGCGAGGCGGGGGCTCTTGCCACCGTGGCGCATCGCCCGGGCAAGGATCTCCGGCCAGTTCGCCTCGCCGAGGGTCTGGTTCCCCCCACCAATCGCTGGTTTTCAGGCCTGGTCTTCGGAGCTGAGCCCCTGCCGGTCTATCCGCTCCCGCTGAGCTTCCAGCTGACGGCCACCGGCTTCAATTTCGGGCTGCCTGAGGTGCAGTCCACAGAGAAGACCCTCTTCGGAGGGCATCGACCCGAGGTCTCGGTCACCATCCCGGGAGTCACCGAATGGAAGGTGGTTGCCTACGACACTGTCACAGTCGCCGTGGAGGCACGAGATGGTGCCGGGCCTGTGGGTCGCGTCACACTGGCGCAGGGGTCGCCCCAGGTGACATTCACCGCGTCGCGACCAATGACCCTGGACATTCCCGCACTGCCTGATCGCTTTGTCCTGGCAGGTAGCCCCAGCACCGCCACACCTCAGCTCCAGCTGACGACGAGACAGTCCGTGACGTGGGCGGCCATCCCCGACGGAGTCGAGCGGGGAGAGCTTCTCGACAAGATCCGCCCGGTGACGTCGTCCTCCCTGTCCTGGCAGGTCGGGGAGCGGGAGGTCTTCACCACCATCGACTGGCGGACCGCCGACGGCGCCCCCACCCTGGTGGCAACCATGCCCCATCAGAGGGCATCGAACACCACACGGGACTGCGGCCTGGGCTCCTTCGCAAGCGTCTACGGCGAGCTCCAGGTGTGCCTGACGTCGTCGATGACGTGGGGGACGCCCAAGCTGGAGGCGCCGGCGACCTATGACGTGGGGAGGCTGGGCGAGGCGGAGCGCACGAATCTCGCCGCTCACCTTGAGCAAGACATCCAGCACCTTCCCCCCTACCCCACCGACACCTATTTCGCGGGGAAAGCGCTGGCGCGGGACGCACAGCTCCTGCACCTGGCGAAAAGCCTCGGACGCGACGATCTGGCCGAGAAGGTCCGCGAACGCCTGGTTCCCGAGCTCACCACGTGGGCGAGACCGGCGGGATGTGTGGCCGGGGACTCGGCTCGGTGCTTCTTCTACGACCAGATGAACCGGGGAATGATCGGGCTGACCTCCACCTTCGGAAGCGACGAGTTCAACGACCACCACTTCCACTACGGGTATTTCCTGTATGCGGCGGCTCTCGTCGCGCAGGATGACCCCAGCAGACGGCCGGATCTGGAGCCGATCATGACCCTGCTGATCTCTGATATCGCCCGTCCTGCTGCGTCGGAGTATTTCCCGGCCATGCGCGTCTATGACGCCTATGCCTCTCATTCCTGGGCCTCGGGGACGTCGCCATTCGCCGACGCCAACAATCAGGAGTCCACCAGCGAGGCAGTCGCAGCCTGGATCGGGTTGCGGCTGTGGGCGGAGGTCAGCGGCGATCAGGCATTGGTGGATCAGGCGACGTGGATGCAGTCCAGCGAAGCCGATGCCGCCTTGGCGTACTGGTTGAACTTCAACACCAACGATCCGCTGTATGCCCCGCTGAACCACAGCTTCCTGCCCCTGAATTTCGGCGGCAAGCGGGATTTCGCCACCTGGTTCTCTCCCGATCCGGAGGCGGGCCTGGCCATTCAGGTCCTGCCTGTGACCCCCGCGTCCACCTACCTGGGAGAAGACCGGCAGCGGGTGGCCACCAACGTCGACGATGCCTTGGCAGATGGCAGCTTCGCCCGCCCCTACGGGGATCTGCTGCTGGCCTACTGGGCCCTGTCCGGCCCGGAAGCCCGCAGGCAGGCCATCGCGCAGGTGGACTCAGTGCCCATCGACGACGGCTTCTCCCGGTCGCTGCTGCTGGCCTGGCTGTACACGGTGCCGGCGTGAGGGTCCCGGCAGCACATCCGCAGGCCGCTTGGAACCAGAAATGAAATGGCCAGGCGGGGAAAGTGACACGAGCCACCGTTCCCGCCTGGCCGAGCAGTAGGCCGGAATCAGCTGATGGAATCAACGACCTTCTGGGCCAGAGGTGTTGCGGATGCTGGATTCTGCCCCGTGTACAGATTGCGGTCCACCACCACGTGCGGCGTGAACGGATCCGCCTCAACGTAATCGACGTGCAGGTCGGAGAGCAGGCGGTCCTGCAGGAGCCATTTCGCTCGATCAGCCAGGCCGTTTGCCTTTTCCTCGGCGTTGCTCAGAGCCGTGAGGCGGTAGCCCTCGAAAGGTGAATGGCCAGTTTCATTGATGGTGGATAGAAGGGCCACGGGAC
This sequence comes from uncultured Propionibacteriaceae bacterium, assembly GCA_936941515.1. Lineage (GTDB taxonomy): Bacteria > Actinomycetota > Actinomycetes > Propionibacteriales > Propionibacteriaceae > Arachnia. The sequence continues at coordinate 795 of CAKZJI010000120.1, read as the reverse complement.
CATGGCATACGAGGGCCAGCGGCTGCCCAGTCTCTGCAAAGGTGGTCAGGAACCTGCCCGCGTCCCTGTTGTCCGGCAGGTCCTCCATCGGTCCCCAACCGCCCGGGACAAAGACGATGTCGTAATCCTCAGGGCGAGCGTCGGCAATGTCGATGGGAGCCTTGAGCTCTGTGGCGGCGGCCAAGGCCTTGCGCATATTCTCAGCGCCCTCTTCCCCGCCGTTGAAGTCTGCCGAGAGGCTTTGCGCATCCACTGTTGGCACAATACCCCCAGGGGTAGCGACTGTGATCTTGTAGCCCGCGTCCTTGAAAGCCTTGTAGGGGCCCAGAGCCTCCTCGGCCCAGAAACCGGTGGGCTGGGCGGTGCCGTCGGCAAGGGTCCAATGGTCGGCGGCGGTGATCAGCATCAGAACTGTGGTCATTTCTGCTCCTCAGGAGTCGATGGCATCGCGTAGGGTGGCAGAGTCCGCCGTTTGCCTAAGCGCAGCCAGTTTGCCGTCTCGGATGGTCCATTCATGGGTGAAGCGGACATGAATGGGATCGCCGCCGGAAAGACGTGTGGCCACGTAGTAGCCGGTCACGAAGACTCGGTCCTCATTTTCTACACCGTGGTAGGTTTCGGGATGAGCCTTAAACGATCTCAGATGGGGAAGAAGCTGACCGAAGAAGTCATCGATGACGCTGGCCCATCCGTGGTATACCCCTCCCCAGGGGGCTCCCGGGGTGATGTCCCACACGAGATCGTCCGCAACGATCTCGGAGACAACATCAGGATCCATTCCCGACTCGTAGAGTT
>CAKZJI010000119.1 GCA_936941515.1 uncultured Propionibacteriaceae bacterium | reverse complement strand
ACGAGCTCCTCGGCAGGTGATCTGCACCCCGGGTTCAAGTTCCTCCAGGGCCCTCGCCGTCGCAATCAGGGGGGAGGTGTGGCCGGCCGTGCCGCCGCCGGCGAGCACGACGCGGGTCATGAGTTCCCCCCGGCCGCCAGCACACTCGTCATCCGGGGGCCTGGTCCTCGGTTCCGGTTCTCGAGATACGCTCGCGCCTGCGGGGTGTCCCTGGCGCAGATGAGCAAGACAGCGACGGCCAGCAGATTAGCCATGAGCGCGGAGCCTCCCGACGAGATGAATGGTAACGGAACACCGAGCACCGGAAGCAGGTTCATGACCACCATGATGTTCACGACGCCCTGCACCAGGAACCACGACGTGATCCCAGCGGCCACAATGCGATTGAAAAGCTTGTCAGATTTGAGCGCGATCTGGAAACCGCTCCTGCCCAGTAGGGCAAGCAACCCGATCACCAGCAGAACCCCAAACAACCCGAGCTCCTCACCAAGCACCGCAAACACGAAGTCGGTGTGGGCCCCGTCCTTCAGGCCTCCCCACTTCTGCTTGCTGGCGCCCAGGCCCAGCCCCCACCAACCTCCGCTGGCGAGCGCATAGAGCGCCGACACGGGTTGGGAGGAGAGATCCGTGTTGGCCTGCGGATTGAAGAAGGCAACAAATCGGGCCATCCGGTTGGGCGAGCTGACCACCAGCATCACGACCACAGCGACCCCTGTCAGGAGGGAGGGCACCAGCACCCGCAGCGGAGTGCCGACGAAGAACAGGAGGATGAAGATGAGCGCCCCGAAGATCAGGCCCGTCCCCAGGTCCCGTCCAGCCAGGATCAGGGCCAGCAGGACAAATCCCCCCGGCACGAAGGGAACCAGCAGCTGGAAGGGCTCATGGAGCTTCCCACGCTTGTTGTGGAACAGCGCTGCCGCCCAGATGATCAGGGCCAGTTTGGCGAACTCCGAGGGCTGGATGGTGAACAGGGTGCCAACCCGGATCCAGTTCCTGTTGCCATTGACGGTGAAGCCGAGCGGGGTCTGCACCAGAATCAGCCCGAGCAGAGCGATGACCCACCCCACATTGGCCAGCCGGAGCAGGGTCTCGGGTCGCATCCGGCTGAGCGGGATCACCAGGATCAGGCCACCGACGAGGAAGATCAGCTGCCGGATGAGGTAGTAGTAGGGCGATTCCCCCTGGGACAGCGCGATCACAGCTGATGAGGACAGCACCATCATGGCCCCGATCGCAGTGAGGATCACTGTGGAGAAGATGACTAGGTGATGATCCGCCATCGGTGATCTGGCGAGAGCCCTCACCACGGCACCAGAAGGGCGTTTGGTGGGAGGCTCAGTTGCCATGTGATCCGCCTAACTGGTTGTGGTCTGATGTCTCCGGACTGCTCTCGCGAAGCACTCGCCCCGCTCGTCGTAGCCGGAGAACATGTCGAGAGAGGCGCTCCCGGGACTCAACAGCACCGCGTCCCCCTGCTGGGCGAACTCCGCTGCTCGGGCGACGACCTCGTCCATCACCCCATGGTCCCGGTTGTCCAGGAGGATCACAGGAACATCGGGTGCGTGTCGGGCCAAAGCATCCGCGATCACCTGTCGGTCGACGCCGATCACGATGGCCGCCCGCATCCGGTCCCG
>CAKZJI010000118.1 GCA_936941515.1 uncultured Propionibacteriaceae bacterium | reverse complement strand
AATTGGTCACCTCCGGAAACGACAATCCTCGGCCCCAACCCGTGCAACATGGTTATCGGAACCGGCGCAGCCTCAGGGAGTTGAGGACCACGAAGACGCTGGAGCACGCCATCGCGGCGCCCGCGATCATCGGGGTAAGCCAGCCGAGTGCCGCGACGGGGATCGCCGCCACGTTGTAGGCGAAAGCCCACAGCAGGTTGCCCCGGATGGTGCGCTCCGTGGCCCGAGAGAGCCGGACGGCATCCACGACGCTCATCAGGTCGTCCCGCATCAAGGTGAGGTCGCTGGCGGCAATGGCCGCATCTGTTCCAGCCCCCATGGCAACCCCAAGGTCTGAGGTGGCCAGTGCGGCGGCGTCGTTCACCCCGTCGCCCACCATGGCGACCCGTCTCCCGTCAGCCTGCAGCTCTGAGATGACCGCCGCCTTGCCCTGCGGCAGCACCTCGGCGTGGATCTGGTCGATGCCGACGGCGGCGGCCACCGTCTCGGCGACCGCCCTGGAGTCACCGGTGAGCAGCACGGGCCGCAGCCCAAGCCGCTTCAGTTCCGAGATGGCCTCAGCTGCGTCGGGCTTCAGCTGGTCCCCCACCAGGACTCTCCCCAGGACACGTCCGTCACGCACCACAAAGACCTCGCTGCCGAGGGAGCTGGGCTCCCCCGGGGCCTCCAGCCCCAGCTCCGCCAGCAGCCGCCGGGACCCCACAGCGACCTCGGCATCACCCAGACGTGCGCGGATTCCCCGCCCCGGGAGCGCCTCGAAGCCCTCCGCGGCAGGCACCTGCCCCGCCTCGGCGACGATGGCCCGTGCGATGGGATGCTCCGACCCCGCCTCGATCGCGGCGGCGACAGCCAGCAGCTCCGCCCGCTCCACACCGTCGGCGGGGTCGGCGGCCAGCACCGTCATCTGGCCGGTGGTCAGGGTCCCGGTCTTGTCCAGGACCACGGTCTCGATGTCCCGGGCCCGCTCCAGCGCCTGGGCCCCACGAATGATGACGCCCAGCTCGGCACCACGGCCCGTCCCCACCAGAAGTGCCGACGGAGTGGCCAGGCCGAGCGCGCAGGGGCAGGCGATGATCAGCACGGCGATGGCCGCAGTCAGGGCATAGGTGAACCCGGCACCGGCGAGCAGCTGGACTGAGAACGTCAGCATGGAGATCAGCAGGACTCCCGGGACGAAAAACTCGGTGATCCGGTCGGCCAGGCGCTGCGCCTTGGCTTTGCCGGTCTGCGCCTCCTCGACGAGCCGCGCGATCTGCGCCACCTGCGTGGCGGAGCCCACAGCGGTGGCCTTGACAACAAGTCGGCCTGTGGCGTTGACGGACCCGCCGACCACCTGGGACCCGGGCAGGACCTCGACTGGGAGCGACTCCCCCGTGATGATGGCCGCATCCACGGCCGAGACGCCCTCGACCACCACCCCGTCGGCTGCGACCTTCTGACCGGGGCGCACGACGAACAGGTCCCCCAGCGCGAGCTCTCCCGCAGGGATGGAGACCTCCTGACCGTCCCGCAGGACGACCGCCTCCTTGGCCCCCACCTCCAGCAGCGCCCGCACGGCGGAGCCTGCCTGGCGTTTGGAGCGGGCCTCGATCCAGCGCCCCAGCAGCAGGAAGGCGACGATCCCCGCCGCGGCCTCGAAGTAGACGTTGCCCATCGCGTCGCTGCGCCCGAGGGTGAGCGTGAACTCGTGGGTCATGCCGATCTCGCCTGCGTGGCCGAAGACCATGGCAATCCCCGACCATGTCCACGCCACCACAGTGCCCAGGCTCACCAGGGTGTCCATGGTCGTCGCCCCGTGCTTCAGGTTCGCGAGGGCGGCCTTGTGGAAGCTCCGCCCACACCAGAACACGACGATGCTGGTCAACAGCCAGGCGAGCCACTGCCATCCGGGAACCTGCCAGGCTGGGACCATGGAGACGGTGATCACGGGCAGCGCCAGGGCGAAGGCCAGCTGCACGCGAGGCAGCAGGACATCGGCACGTTCCTCCGGGGGCTCCACCGAGGTGGGCCGGGCGCCATACCCTGCGGCCTCCACCACTTGGATGAGCTGCTCCACCGTGGTTTCCTTTGGCGCCTGGATGGTGGCGCGCTCCGTCGCATAGTTGACGGTGGCCTGAACGCCCTCGACCTTGTTCAGCTTCTTCTGGATCCGGTTCGCGCAGGATGCGCAGGTCATGCCGGTCAGGTTCAACGAGATCGTGGCGGCCCCCCGGGGAGCCGCCTTCGTGGCCACGGTCACCAGTTCCCTCCTCTCCTTGGTCTCCCAGGTCGGCCCGCGGCTCCCCTCAGGCCTCAACGACGGTGTAGTCACCGGCCTCCGCAACCGCCTCAATCACCGCGTCGAAGGGGATGCGTTCCTTGGACTCGATGACCATCTCCCCCGACTCCCAGTCGACGCTGACGCCGGTCACGCCGTCAAGCTCCTCGACTTCCTCGGTCACGTGGGCGGCGCAGCGGCCGCATGTCATTCCGGAGACGATGTATTTGTTCTTCATGGTTTTCCCTTCCCCTGACGGGTTGTTTTGTTCCGATGATGGCCCGCGGGGCTGACTTCTCCCGGCGGGCGCGGGCGGCTCAGCGGGTCAGCCGCGAGATGGCGGTCATGGCCTCGTCGAACTTCTCCTGCGCAGCCTGCCCTCCCTCACGTGCCGCCGCGGCGACGCAGTGCTCCAGGTGATCCTTGAGCAACGCCATAGACACCGACTTGAGGGCGCTGGTGACCGCCGAGATCTGGGTCATGATGTCGATGCAGTACTCGTCCTGCTCCACCATCCTGGCTATGCCCCGCGCCTGCCCCTCGATCAGGCGCAGCCGACGAAGGTACGACTGCTTGTCGGCGGTGTAGCCGTGCTGCGCCTGGCACCCCTCATGCTGGTTCTCCACGAGGGCAACTATACCCCCCTGGGGTAATCGGAGGTCCAGCAGACGACTGGATCGCCCCGTCCCTCACCTTCAGCCAATCCACAGTTGTCCACAGTTATCCACAGGACACCTGAGGAAAAGCCAGCCTGTTACGTCATATTTTCAGTTAAAATAACGATTTCATAACGAAATCTGGCGTTTTCCACCTCAGCCCGCTCGGAAGCTCGTCCCGTGTCCACCAGCTCTCCACACCAATTCACAGGCTTTTCCACAGGGCCTGTCGGATCTGTCACCACAGATCGCTAGATTGTTGCCTCCCTACCCGGGTTGGGCCGGAGGCAGGCAGTCGAGCGCGAAGAGGTGAGATGTCGGAGGAATACGCCGAGGAGTCCATCGGACGCACTCCGCCGCAGGACCTCCAGGCGGAGCAGAGCGTGCTCGGGGCCATGCTGATGAGCAAAGACGCCATCTCGGACGTCGTCGAGGTGCTGCGTGGCGCGGACTTCTACCAGCCCAGGCACGAGACCATCTTTGAGTCGGTCATCAGCCTCTACGGCCGTGGAGAGCCCGCAGATCCCATCACCGTCGCCGCCGAGCTGGGGCGCAGCGGCGACCTTCAGCGGGTTGGCGGAGCCGTGTACCTCCATGACCTGCTGGCCACGATCTCGATCGCGGCCAACGCCGGATATTACGCGGAGATCGTGCGGGAGAAGGCGATCCTGCGACGGCTCGTCAACGCCTCGATCCGCATAGCGCAGCTGGGCTACCAGGGCCAGGGGGATGTGGACAACATCGTCGACGAGGCCCAGCAGACGCTCTTCGACGTGACAGGGGCCAGGGCCAGCGAGGACTACAAGTCCCTCAACGAGCTGCTGGAGCCCACCTTCGACGAGATGGAGGCCATCGCGAACTCCGGCGACGCGCTGTCAGGTGTCCCGACGGGCTTCACGGAGCTCGACACTTTGACCAATGGCCTGCACCCTGGGCAGATGATCATCGTCGCAGCCCGCCCCGGCGTCGGGAAGTCCACGTTTGCGCTCGACATCTGTCGGGCGGCCGCCATCCACCACGACCTGGCGACGGTGTTCTTCTCACTGGAGATGAGCCGCACCGAGATCGTGATGAAGGTCCTGAGCGCGGAGGCCTCGGTTCCGTTGCAGAAGATCCGCGGAGGACGCATGGACGAGAACGACTGGCAGCGCATCACAGACCGCTCCGTCCTGATGAATGACAAGCCATTCTTCATCGATGACTCCCCCAACCTGACGATGATGGAGATCCGCTCCAAGGCGCGTCGCCTGAAGCAGCGCAACAACCTGCAGCTGATCTGCATCGACTACCTGCAGCTGATGTCGTCGGGGAAGAAGGTGGAGTCGCGGCAGCTGGAGGTCTCGGAGTTCTCCCGCCAGATCAAGCTGCTGGCGAAGGAGCTGGAGGTCCCGGTGATCGCGCTGTCCCAGCTCAGCCGCAACGCGGAGCAGCGCAAGGACGGCGTCCCGCAGCTGGCCGACCTGCGCGAGTCGGGTTCGCTGGAGCAGGACGCCGACATCGTCATCATGCTGCATCGCCCCGAGCTGTACACGCAGAACCCCACTGACGAGGAGCGCGGCCAGGCGGCCTTCCACATCCTGAAGCACCGCAACGGCCAGCTGGACAAGATCGACGCCCTGTTCCAGGGCCACTACTCCCGCTTCACCAACCAGCCGGTGGCCACCTTCAACCCCGCCTAGTGTTGGAGCGCCACGGGTTGTGCGATGGCGTGAATCAGTCTTGATTGGGAGACTGCCCACATTTCCAGATGCCAGGGCGCCCCTGTTGCCACGACCCATGAGACCGTCTATGCCTTCCAGCTGACGTGCACCGGCATTCCAATGAGCGCTCTCCTGCACAAAATATTCCCGCCCCTGCTGAATCTAGGGTCGTGGTGACACTGGCCAGGCGTACAGTGGCACCGGGCAGGCCCAGCGCGGCCTGGGGTCAGCCTCATCGTATCGGCAGGCCGCACTCCCCGTGGAGGCATGGAGAATGAATTGGGGATCAAGATCATTAAACAGCGACGAATGCAACTATCCCAGCAATGATGCCGTGACCCGCCCTAAAGCCCTCAAAGGATGGACGACCCTGAAGGGCGACGGCAGCTCGAATTGCAGACTAATCCTACACCGATCACTGCTGGCCAGGATCACACTGACTCTTGGCATTATTGCTTTTAGCATATTCCTCTTTAGATCAATTTCATCCCTGTCACTGAATTTTACCAGATATGATCACATCTTTTCCGCCCCACGACGTGAACTCATTTATACCATCATTGTTGCGACCCCGGCGCTACTTGGGATTGTCAATACGATACGCCGCAGAACCGTATTAAGCAGGCATGGCACCGAGATGCGCGGCCTGATATTCACAGAGCGGCGACCATGGCCGGCAATGATCTCGGGCCTCGACATCTTGTCATTAAATCTCGAAACCAACGGCCATGGAGGTATTGATCGAAGCCGGCTCGCAGTAGTCAATGGCGCCACCGACGATCTTATCAGGATGCCCGGATGTATCATCAGATGGTCTTCCAAAAATCCCAGGAACTCCAGGGATAATGCCATTGCCGCGCGTCGTGCCATCTGGTCTTTCGCAGTGAAGCGAGGCTGGGTCACCCCTGATTCCAGAGATGATCAGCCCAGGCCCGACCTGGCGCAGGTGCGTCGCAGCCCTGGGAACACAGGGAAGGAGAGAGATGTGCTGACGTACCGCTCTCCTGCTTGGCGTACGATCAAAGAAATTCTCTGCAGAGGTAGATTTTTATTCATCTTCACAGGCCTGATCATCTCTCTTGCCGGAATATCCTCCCTTCTTGCCCAGAAAGACATATTCTTTAATCTTATAATGCTGCTAGCAGGGGTCTGCCTCACAGGTTTCCCCATCTTCGAGATAACGACTTATTTCCGCAAGACCAAGGTGACCAAGTCGGCGATTCGCACAGGAGGGCGGGATGTTCCATGGCCTCGTTCTCGCTCCAGTGTGTACGTGGCGGGTGATCGAGTTTTCTTGGTCGACCAGGGGGAGGGAGTGCCTCTGCATGGCACCAGCGCAACGTGGGGCAGTTTTCAGCGTCGACAGCGAAAGGCACTTGCGCGGTGTGAGGAGATCTGGCGTTGGGGGTTGGCTCATGGCGCTACTCGTGAGAGTGGTGAGTACGTTCCGCTGAAGGACGAGGGCATGCA
>CAKZJI010000117.1 GCA_936941515.1 uncultured Propionibacteriaceae bacterium | reverse complement strand
TTGGCGACCTCCTTGACCAGCTCGGCGCCGATCTTCTCGTACGGGTCGTCGAGCTCGATCTCCTTGGCGATGGACACGCCGTCGTTGGTGATGGTGGGGGCGCCCCACTTCTTCTCAAGCACGACGTTGCGGCCCTTGGGGCCGAGGGTGACCTTCACCGCGTCAGCGAGGGTGTTCATGCCCCGCTCCAGGCCGCGGCGGGCCTCTTCGTTGAATTCAATGAGTTTTGCCATGTGTTTCGGGAGTCCTCCCGTTCAGCCGGGGCAGAACCCCGGAATCCGGTTGTCGTTGTCTGGAAGGAACGGTGCCCGCGACGGACGGCCCTTGGCCTCACCAGCCCTCCCGGTAGCACTCGAAGCACCCGAGTGCTAACTACATTCTTAGCACTCAACCCCTGAGAGTGCAAAGAGCTGGGCTACGATTCCCCCATGGAACTCCGCCATTGGCTCCGGGCGGCTGCAAACGTGGCCAACTTGTCAACACTGCTCGGTGTACTGACAGGCCTCGCGGGGGGCTGCCGGTTTCGGCGGGCGGCCGGCGGGCTGATTCTCGCGGAGGGCTACCGCCCTCGCTTCCCTGTGGCCGGAGCGTTCACAATGGGAAATGTCGTGATCATCTGCGGCGACGACCTGGCAGGTCTTGAACGACGACTGCCGTGCGCTCTGGAGCATGAGGACGCCCACGCCTGGCAGTACGCATACTGCCTCGGGCTGCCATTCCTGCCCGCCTACGTCGCGGCGATGGGGTGGTCCTGGCTCAGGACGGGAAACTGGGGATCCGCGAATCCCTTCGAGGTGCAGGCAGGCCTGCGCGCGGGCGGCTACCCGGAGGTGAGGACGATTCCCCTGCGCGAGAGGCTCAGCCGTGGAGGCGGCGCGCGGAGCGAGCGGCCTGGCGCTGGGCGCGCTGGCGACGCAGCCGCTTGACCAGCAGCGGCTTGTACCCCAGGGCCGCGGGGTCATCGATCAGGCTGTTCAGCCTCTGGTAGTAGCGTGTCGAGGAGCACCCGAAGCGCTCCATGATGGCCTGCTCCTTCGGCACGTCCAAGGTGAACCACCGCTCCTCGAAATCGAGCATCTCGGCATCGCGCTCTGTCAGCAGGGAATCAAGGGCTGCCTGGGTCATGGCATCCATGGTACGCGACCACCAGAGCCAGAATCACATCGATGTCATTTCCCGCAGACTGACCGGATTCAGCATCTCAGGAAGGTAACGTTTGGTGAAATCTGCCAATGCGACGCTGGCTTCTTGCCAGAGTCGTCTACCTGGAGGAACACACGATGCTGGAACTGCTCGGGGTGCGTCAGAGCTACCCCTGGGGAACGAAGGATGTCATCGCGAATCTGCTGCATCAGGAGGCGGACGGCCACCCCTGGGCAGAGCAGTGGTATGGGGCCCATCCCCTGGGGGACTCACCGACTCTGACGGGTGAGACTCTCTCAGAGCATCTGTCGCAACACCCCGATGACCTCGGTCAGGCCGTCCTTGAGACATTCGGCAAACGGCTACCCTTCCTGGTGAAGATCCTGTCGGCCGCATCTCCCCTGAGCCTTCAGGCCCATCCCTCCCGCGAGCAGGCACGCGAGGGCCACGCCCGCGAATCGCTGTTGGGGGTGCCCCTGACCGCATCAGAACGCTCTTTCAAAGACGACTGGCCAAAGCCAGAGACGATCATCGCCCTGACGAACTTCGAGGCCCTGGTGGGCTTCCGAGATCCACACGAGACAGCCCGATTATTCGATGAATTAGGGGTTGGCGAGGAACTCGCATCAGTTATCGGGCCTTTGAGAGACCGGGAGGGGATGCCCGCACTCCAGGAGGTGGTTCTAGATGTGCTGAGCCTGGGTGAGCGCCGCCACCTGGTGGATGAGGTTCTCAGCGCCGCGGTCCGCCATCTGGACGCCCCCGGTGAGCTTGGTCTCTTCGCCCGTACCGCCGTGGAATTAGATGAGCATTTCCCCTCAGACCCGAGCATATTGGCGGCGTTGCTGCTCAACCGATTCTCCCTCGAACCGGGACAGGCCCTGGCGCTGCCCGCCGGGGTGATCCACAGCTATCTGCGCGGCACAGGAATTGAGGTGATGGCCAACTCCGACAATGTGCTTCGCTGCGGCCTGACCTCCAAGCACATTGATGTCGACGCACTGCTGCATGTGGTCAGCTTTGCCCCCACCGATGACCAGGTCCTCACCGCCTCCGGCTCCGACGGCACATATGTCTATCCGACGAGCTTCGAAGAGTTCGAGCTGTGGCTTCTGCAACCCACCGACGACAGCACCCTGCAGGTGCCGCGTGGCGACACCGGGCGCATCTGTCTGGCGGTCTCCGGATCATTCGAGATGCGGGGCGACGGCGATGTCATGCGCATCGGCCCTGGTCAGGCGGTGTTCATCGCGGCTGGCGAGGCTGTGGCAGCCTCAGGCTCGGGACAGCTTTTCGTGGCGGCCTCTGGCGTCTGATTTCCCAGGAGGCCGGCTCAGTTGGCACAATGAGAGCCACGCCTCCGTAGCTCAGCGGCCAGAGCGCTCGCCTTGTAAGCGAGTGGTCGAGGGTTCGACTCCCTCCGGGGGCTCCCATCACCGGTCAGCAAACCACGCTGGACGGCTGCATAGGCAGCGGCCAGGATTATTGTTCGCGATACTGAAGCATGGCTTCTGAGGACGTGCCCCACAACGACCCAGCTGGCTGATCCTGTGCGGGTGGGCGGCTTTCTTCTCCCTGATGGCCTGGTGCTATGCGCCGCTGCTGCTCTGGTGCTGTCGGCGTGTGGCTACT
>CAKZJI010000116.1 GCA_936941515.1 uncultured Propionibacteriaceae bacterium | reverse complement strand
GCGATCATACTGGTCGAAGCCCAGGCACAGCATTCCGCCGCCCCTGAGAAAGCGCAGCATCCCCGCCAGCCCCGCGCGGCCACGCGGGAACAGGGGCCGGGCGATCGCCTCGATCGCGGGAACATAATGACGGTTGAAGGCGCGGTTGTTCATCGGGCGGTACAGCGCGCCGACGGCGACGATGTCCTCCAGGGAGAGGTCCTCACCTATCTCGAACTGCGATGACAGGGCGTCGAAGTCGATCTTGATCTCCCGGGCGAAGTGAGCCAGCAGCGCGTCGAGCTGGGGTGAGAGCCAGCCGATGCTGTTGAACAGGCGCTGTCGGGCCGCCTCGCGCAGCAGCAGATAGATCATGACATCACGTGCCGGCAGGTCCAGATCTCTCGTGAACTCCGCGATGTTGGAGGGCAGCAGAGTCACCACGGACTCCTTGGTCAGGGCGATCCCCACCTCTGAGCCCGTGAGGGTGCTGGCAGCCACCGCAGCCAGCACCTTGCCCAGCCGGTCACGGTAGATCAGGGAGGCTGACGTCCGCATCATGGGTGCGAGCATCGACGACAGGCCTGCGAACTGCGGATCGTCGGGGGCGCCGGTGCCGCGCTGCAGAGCCTCCGCCAGGCCATTGATGATCGGGTCTACCACGCGACGCCACCCAGCTGAGGTTGCCTCCAGCCAGTCGGTGCGAAGCTGGCAGACAGGCGGCAGCCCCGAGCCCGTGAGCTCTGTGACAGGATCCAGCCAGGACTGGGCCAGGCGTTCCGCGTCGACGACTGCCAGCCACTCCTCTTTGGTCAGGGCCTCGTCGGGCCCGGTCTCTGCTGCCAGGCGTTTCGCGGCGGTGATGGTGGTGCGCCAGGCTGCGTCGGGATCCTGGTCAGCTGGCGTGATGCCGAATCCCATGGCTCCGGATGCCTGCATCCGCCGCACCTGCTCCATCAATGCGCCGAAATCGAGTTCCTGCGCGTCCAGGCCAAGCTGTTCCAGCATGCGTTTGAGCTGTTCGAAGTCGAACCCGTCAGGAGTTGACATGGTCACCGGACCTTTCGCGCTGAGGTGAGGACATCTGCCACCCACCCCACCTTATATAGGTGACGGAACAGAAACAGGCCACACAGCGGCTGTGACCACCTCGTGCAAGGGCTTGGTAGGCTTGGACGACAATCCTGACACGGCAAGGAGGGCAGTGAGTGTCGCGAAACCTGGTGGCCTTCGTCTCGTCGATGATCTTTGTTCTTCTGGTAGCCGCACTGGTCTTCATACCCGTGCCGTTCGTTGCCTGGCGTCCTGGTCAGACCGTCGACGTCCTGAGCAGCGACGCAGATGGGCCGCTCATCGAGATCACCGGCATCCAGACCAGCGACAACGGCGGCTCATTGTTCATGACCACAGTCTCCACGAGACGTGTTATCGGCCTCCCAGAGGCCATGATCGCCCACCTGGCAGGGGATTCGGATGCCATGCTGCATGACGTGGTGTACCCGCCTGAGAAAACCAGTGAGGAATTGCAGTCAGAGGCTGTGGTGGGAATGGACAGCTCCCGCAGCGAAGCGGCGGTCGCCGCGCTGCGGGCCGCAGGGCAGGCCGTCACTGAGATGCCCATGGTGTCGGGAGTCAGCCGGTCAGGGCCGGCTGCGCATCTGCTGCAGCCGGGCGACCTGATTGAGACGGTCAACGGAAACGCGGTCACCACCCGGGAGGAGATCGACAGCGCCATCCAGGGCGCTGGCCCAGGGAAAGACGTGGTCTTCCAGGTCATCCGTGCCGGGGCAGCCAAGTCGGTGACTGTGAAGACGGCCACGGGCTCCGACGGAAGGGTGATCGTCGGCATCAATCTTGGCGACGGCTACCGTTATGCGCCCACCATCACGTATCGCATCGATCCCAACGTCCTCGGTTCCTCTGCGGGGCTGGTCTTTGCCTTGGCCATTTACGACCGGATCACTCCCGGCAAGATCATCCAGGGAAAGGTCGCAGGCACGGGAACGATCGATGCCTCAGGAAAGGTCGGGATCATCGGCGGTATCCGGGAGAAGATCAAGGGGGCTGAGAAGGCCGGTGCCAAGGTCTTCCTGCTCCCCAAGGACAACTGCGCCGGCATCGGGGATCTGAGCACCGAGGTGCGCTTGATTCCCGTCAGCACCTTGAGAGATGCCATCGCGGCGTTGCAGTTGCTGAACGAGTCGGAGACCAACCCGGAGGTGCAGGCCTGTGGCTGAGATGGACCCCAGTCGCTTGATCGCTGCTCTGGCTGACATTGAAAGGCATGTCTCCCAGCTGGGCTGGGATCAGCCCGCAAGGCTCTTCGCGCTGGTCGAGACGCGGAAGCTGCTGGAGCTGGAACCCCAGTTGCGCGGCCGCGTCACGGAAACCGCCGCGGATGCCCTCACAGCCGTTGAGCAGGAGGACTTTCAGCTGGGCCCTGACATCGCCGCCCGGCTGCAACGCCTCACATGGCCTGACACAGTCGTCGGCTGCGCCCTGGCGATGGAGCGCACCTTCCTGCCGCAGGAGTTTGAGGCGCAGATCCCCGCCAACCCCGACGAGGCTGTCGCCTTCGTGAACGGGCATCCCGGGCGCACCGATGTCCGGGTTGTCGTCGGGGCGCTGCGTGACGGCTCCCGCCACGGGTTGGCGAGGGTGCGCAGCACACCAGATGACCTGCTCGGCGCAGAGGACCTGGTGCCAGGTCTCGCCGACGCCCTGCTAGCCACCTTGAAGGAGGAAACAGCATGAGCGCGCAAGCCACGGAGGGGCGGCACCGCAGCCCACTGCTCATCACGATTCTGATCCTGGGCGTTCTGACGCTGCTGATCGTGATCGCATCGCGGTTCTACACCGATTTCCTGTGGTTCAGCAGCCTTTCGGCCACGACGGTGTTCACCACGCAGCTTGCCGCCCGAATCGGACTGTTCGTCACCTTCGGTGTGGTGCTGGCCGGTGCCGTCTATCTCTCGTTGCGCATTGCCTATCGGCTGCGTCCCCCCGTGCGGCGAACCAACTTGGACTCCGAACTGCTGATCCAGCTCCGCGACAATCTGGATCGTCGGTCCCGGCTGATGATGGTGTTGCCGGCAGCCGTGCTGGGGGTGCTCGGTGGCGTCGTTGCAGCAGCGCAGTCAAACACCTTCCTGGCGTGGATCAAGGCGACGGAGTTCGGCACCCCGGATGCGGTGTTCAACATTGATGCATCGTTCTATGTGTTCCATCTGCCCTGGTGGCGCTTCGTGCTGGGATACCTGATGTTCGCGGCCGGAGCGGCGCTGATCGGCTCTTTCCTGGTGCACTTCCTGACCGGAGCCATGAACGCGGCTGCCTTCCGGGGCACGGGGAATGTCACCTCAGTGGGCAAGCCCGCCCAGCGGCAGGTGTCGGTGCTGCTGGGACTGGGGCTGGCGCTGTACGCGGTTCACTCGTTCCTGGAGCGCTACGGCTATCTCACGACGCAGAACTCCCTGTTCACGGGTGTCAACTACACCGATGCGACTGCCCGCATACCTGCGAGCCTCATCATCGCGGCCATCGCCCTGATCTGCGCAGGGCTGTGCTTTTACAACGCCTGGAGGCTGAAGTGGAGCGTCCCGGGGATCGCGCTGGGCTTGCTGATGGTCTCCGCGATGATCCTGTCCGCCGTGTACCCATGGGTGATCCGCAGTTTCGTCGTCAAACCCAATGAGCCGGACCTGGAGCGAGAGTGGATCTCGCATAATATCGCCGCAACCCGCGGGGCCTTCGGCATCGACAATGTGGAGATCACCGACTACGAGGCCGTGACCTCGGCGACGGCTGGGCAGCTGCGGGCGGATGCGGAGGCCCTGCCCGCCGTACGCCTGATGGATCCGGCGGTGATTGCCCCGACGTTTGAGCAGCTGCAGCAGGTTCGCGGCTACTACCGGTTCTCCAAGCCCCTTGATGTCGACCGCTACATGCTGGACGGGCGTGAGACCGATGCGGTGGTTGCTGCCCGTGAGCTGGATCTTGACACGGTTGAGGCCGGCGATACGTGGAACAACAAGCACACCGTCTACACCCATGGCTACGGGCTGGTCGCCGCGTATGGCAACCGCCGCGAATCCAATGGCGAGCCCAGCTTCTTCTCCGGAGGCATCCCCACCGAGGGACGCATCCCGGCCGAGCAGCCGCGCATCTACTTCGGTCAGGAGGCCACTCACTGGGTGATCGCGGGGGCTCCGGAGGGCTCCGAACCAGTCGAGCTGGACACACCTGGTGGTGGTGAGGGCTATACCGAGACCAAATACACCTATCAGGGCAAGGGCGGCGTGCCGCTCGGCAACTTCATCAACAAGGCGGCATACGCGGTGCGGTTCGGGGACATCAACCTGATGCTCTCGGAGCGTGTCAACTCGCAGTCCCAGCTGCTCTACAATCGGGTTCCCGTCGATAGGGTCAAGGAGGTGGCCCCGTTCCTGACGGTGGACTCCGACCCGTACCCGAGTGTTGTCGGTGGTCGGATCGTGTGGATCATCGATGCCTACACGACATCGGCCGACTATCCGAACTCAACCAAGGTGGACTGGACGCAGGCGATCCGCGACACCCGAACCACCCCCAGCAGCGGCTCGTCTGGCATGCATGTGAACTACGCGCGCAACTCGGTCAAGGCCGTCGTCGATGCCTACGACGGCTCAGTCACCCTCTACGGCTGGGATGAGTCGGACCCGATCCTGCAAACCTGGTCGAAGGTGTATCCCGGCCTCATCACCCCAAGGTCAGAGATCACCCCAGAGCTGATGTCCCATCTGCGGTACCCGCAGGATCTGTTCAAGGTGCAGCGGCAGATGCTGGGGCTCTACCACACGACGAACCCGTACACCTTCTTCCAGCAGTCTGATGTCTGGGAGGTGCCGCTCGACCCAGTCAACGGTCGGGACAGTGAGACGAAGGAGCCGCCCTATTTCCTGACCATCAGGTGGCCGGGGGATGAACAGGCCCACTATGCGAACACCACCGTCTTCGTCCCCAGGGGCCGTGAGAATCTGTCCGTCTACATGTCGGTGAACGCCGACGCCACCAGCCCCGGCTATGGGCAGCTGCGGGCGTTGAAGCTGTCCGACGCCAAGCAGATCCCAGGTCCGCTGCAGACGTACAACGCGATCTCCGGCAATGAGGCGGTCGCCGAGAGGCTGCTGCCGTTCAACCGGCAGGGCAACGCCAAAGCCATCTACGGCAACCTGCTGACGATCCCCGTCGGCGGTGGGCTGATGTACATCCAGCCCATCTACACCCAGACGGTTGCCGATGGCGGCTACCCCGTTCTCCGGTTCGTGGTGGTTCGTTTCGGCGAACACGTCGGCATTGGGGACACTCTTCAGGCCGCTCTCAATGAGGTCTTCCAGGGCGATGCCGGGGCCGACACGGGGGAGAAGCCCAGTGAGGAGAAGCCTGCGCAGACCACACCGCCGCCTGCAGCCGAGGCGAAGGAGCAGGCCAAGATCCTCCTGAGGGAGAGCATGGACCTGTTCGCCGCTGCCGACGAGGCTCTCAAGGCCGGTGACTTGGCGGGTTATCAGCAGAAGCAGAAGGAGGCTCAGGCGAAGACTGAGGAGGCGTTCAAGCTGCTTGAACAATAGAGGCCATGAAGCCGTAGCGGCCGCGTGGCGGGTGTCACGCCATGTCGACGTCGTAGCCCAGCGCCTCCAGCGCGGGCTGGAGGATGGCGGCGGGGCCGCCTACGGCGATGGTCATCGTCGCTGGGCTGACAGCTCGTTTCCACGCCTGGTTGACATGCTCGGCCTGTGTGGATGCCAGGGCGGCACGCAGCTGGTTCACGAACTCGGGTCCCAGCCCGGCGGCGGCCAAGACCGCAGTCTGGTGGGCGATGTCTGCCGCAGTCTCGTAGCTCAATGGGGCGACCTGTACCAGGTAGTGCGCGGAATTGGCCACCTCCTCCTGTGTGAACGGCTGGGGTAGGGCCAGAGCCTCCAGTGTGCGGGCGATGGCATCGGGGGCCGACGAGTTGTCCACGGCCATCCCGATGCGAAACAGTCCGCTGACCTGCCGGGCATTGGCGCCGCCTGAGACCCCATAGGTGTAGCCGAGGCGCTCCCGCAACTCCAGATTCAAACGGCTGGCGAAAGCCCCGCACATGATGTGGCCGCCCAGTTTGAGCGCCGCCCAGTCATTGTCACGGCGCCCTGGGATGGGTGCGGCCATCTGGATGGTGGTCTGTGCGGCCTGGGGTTGATCCACCAAGAGGAACCGGGGAGTCTGAGTGGTGGCCTCGGACGGTTCCGGTGGCGACTGATGGGGTCCCTGCCACGTCATGAACGACTCGGCGAGGGCCTCCGGGTCCTCGCGGAGATCTCCTGCGATGATCAGCTCTGCCCCGCGGGGGTGCCAAACCCTGGCGTGCCATGCCTGAACGGCCTCGCGGTCGACGGCATTCAGGGTCTCCGGCGTTCCCGCCAGGCGTCGGCCCTCCCGCTGCCAGTCGCCATAGAGTGCGGTGCGCAGGGTCTGCTGGGTGACTGCGCTGGGGGAGGCCAGGGACGTCTCGAAGGCAGCCACCTGCGCTTCTGCATGGTGGCTGACGTCACTGGGCTCGAAGGATGGTTCCCGCACCACCGAGGCCATCAACCGCAGTGCCTGCCGTAGACGCCACGTGGGGGCGCTCAAGCTGAGGCGGGTGTGGCTCCACGACGTGTTCCCGCCGATCGCGGCCGCTGTCAGCTCAAGCTGCTCCACGATGTCCGGCTGTGAGGAGGTGGCCTCGTCGCTGCTGTGCAGGGCGACGGTCGCTACCCCCTCAAGGTGACGTGGCTCGGCCTCCAGGGGGGTGGGCAGCACGAGCTCGACGGCTGCCAGGTGCTGGCCGGGAAGGTCACAGACCGTCACCCTCAGACCGTTGTCCAGAACCCGCGACACGGGCAGGGGGAAGGTCCAGGGTGTGGGGGCGGATATGGAGGGGCGACTCACTGGTGGTTCCTCGGCAGATAGTGGAGCTGGCTGGCGCCCAGGCGATCAGCCATCACGCGCGCGACGTCCTCGGAGGTCACCGCCGCCAGCTCGTCGAGTCTCTGATTGATCCTGACCGGATCTGCGTGGGTGATCCAGAGCTCGGCGACGGCATCAGCCCGGTCCTCCACGGTTGCCAGCGTCTCCAGCCAGGCTCTCTCATGCTGGGCTTTCGCCCGCTGCAGCTCCCGCTCGTCAGGGGCGCCGAAGCCCGCCAGCTCGACGGTCAGGGCATCAGCCAGGGCCGTGGTGGGAGTCTCGTCGGCGGGGCGGGCCAGCACCGACGCTATCGAGGGGGAGCGTAGGTGGGGGAGTATGACGCCGTGGATCTCGTGGGCTACTTTGAGCTCCTTGACGAGGCGACGGTGCAGGCGGGAGGCATGTCCCTCAGTTGCGACTGTGATGCCCAATTCGAGGGCGAGGTGTTCGGGGGCACCGGCGGCTGGGCTGAGCCAGGAACAGTGCAGCAGTGGATGTGGGGCGTCTCTCGTCACGGTCTTCACCTGGCCGGGGAGCGTGGGGTCAGTCACAGCAGGCTGACTGGGTGGCTGGCCCTGCCTGAGGTCCCCGAAGTGCCGCTCCACGAGCGTCATGGCCTCATCCGCGGACACGGCACCGCAGATCACCAGGCGAGCCTGCGAGGGGCTGTACCAGCGGGAGTGGAAGGCGGCAACATCATCCAGCTGAGCTGCCCTCAGATCCTCCATGCTGCCGATTGGCAGGTGACCATACGGATGGGTTGGGGCGAAATGCTGCGCCACGAGCAGCTCCAGCAGGTCGCCGTAGGGACGGTTGTCGTAGCGCTGGTGCTTCTCCTGGATCACCACGTCCCGTTGCGCATCCAGGTTCTCCTGGGTGACGGCAAGGCTGCGCAATCGGTCGGCCTCCAGCCACAGCACGAACTCCAGCGCCCCAGGCGGCACTGTCTCGTGGTAGACGGTGCGGTCGCTGGTGGTGTAGGCATTTGCGCTTCCACCGATCCTCTCGATCGCGGCGATGTGCTCACCGGAGGCAACCTGGGCTGATCCCTGGAACATCAGATGCTCGAACAGGTGGGCGAAGCCAGTTCGGCCAGGCGTCTCGTCCACGGAGCCGACTTGAAATGTCAGGTTCACCGCCACTGCGGGAGAGCGCGGATCGGGCAGAACTGCAAGGTCAAGCCCGTTCTCCAGCCGGTGCCGGAGGATGTGGAACTCGTTCAACTCAGAGATCGCCGCCCTGCTGGCGCTTGCGCCAACGCTCCTCAAGCTTGGCCATGAAGTCCTCTCCCTTGTCCGGGGTGGGCTTCTTGGCGCTGGCAGTGGTGGGACTCTGCCCCTCCACCCTTGACCAGGAGCTCACGCCGATGATGGCTGCCACCAGCATCACCACAAAACCCGCTATCGAGATCAGGGGGTGGATTCGAACTCCGACGAACAGGGCAGTCAGGCCGATGACGAAGGCCAGCCCCGCGAGCGCAGCACGCTGCCGCTGAACCCGGAACTGAGTTGTTCCCCGCAGCGTGTCGGCGAACTTGGGGTCATTCGCCATCAGCGAAGCCTCAAGCTGCTCCAAGCGCTTCTGCTCCTGCTCAGACAAAGCCATCATGGCCTCCTGTCCTAGTGTCCACGGGCACCCCGCCCCTCACCATTGTAGGTGTCCTGTGGGAGGACCAAGTACGTCGGTCCTTCGCGCCCTGAGGTAGGAGCGAGGCAGGAAGCAGGAAAGCGCGTATGCGCCTGCCGAAGGGGGCGTTGGGCAACAGGCCCTTGCGGAGGGCCCGAACCTGGTTGGGCAGCTGATCCACCGGTGGTGCCTGGCGTGCGAGTGGTGCTCTTCCGGCGAGCCTGCCGCAGGGTCGTGTACGATGGACTTGTTCGGCGAGCTTGTCGGGTCCATAAGCGTGCGCGCAACAGCGATAATGTCATGCACAAGCGAGTCAACCATGCTTTCCGTCATGCTATCACGGACGACGACACGCAGAATCTGCATGTTGCTCACAGTCGGCGGCAGCTCATAATTCGGCACGATCCAGCCCTTGGTGCGCAATAGCGTCTGCAGCCAACGCTGCTCCAG
>CAKZJI010000115.1 GCA_936941515.1 uncultured Propionibacteriaceae bacterium | reverse complement strand
CAATGACCCGCTGGCCGGCATTGATCTCCAAGACGGCTGCCAAAAGCTCAAGGGGCGCGACGCCCTCGGTTACGTGCGCACCCGCGCCACCGCGCAGGGCGACCTGGACCGCGTTGCCCGGCAGCGCGAGTTCATGGGTGCGCTCGTCGCCCGGGTGCTCTCGCCCGCGGTGCTGCTGAACCCGTTCCGGGTGGCGCGCCTGGCGTGGGTGGCACCGACGCTGGTGACGGTGCCCGCCACCCCGACGGCAGTGACGACCTCCCCAAAGTCGATGCCCGTCCCGTCCAGCAGCTCCCCCACGAACCGCCTCGCAGCGGCAGTCTGCTCCGGGGAAGGCGGATCGTCGTGCAGGAATCTCTCCCTGACCCGCACCGCCCCGACATCAAGGGAACAGGCCCAACTCACCTGGGCCTTGCCGTCGATGAGCACGAGTTCAGTGGACCCACCCCCGATGTCAAGAACCAGCACCGGAGCTGGGGCGGTGAATCCGCTCAGCACACCAGCGCTCGACAGCCGCGCCTCCTCATCGCCGGAAATCACCTCCACCTCGACGCCGAGACGCTCACGCACCCCGTCGAGAAGCAGCTGCCGGTTGCGGACGTCCCTGGCAGCCGATGTCGCAACGAACCGGGTGCGCTCCACCCCGAAATGCCTCAACAGGTCCGCGTATTCGTCGCAGACGGCAAAGGTGCGCTGCAAAGCATCGTGGTGGAACTCCCCGGTGGCGTCGACGCCCTGCCCGAGACGCGCCAGCCGCGCCTCCCGGGCAAGCTCGGTGACGCCCCCCGCGTCGGCTCGCAACACGAGAAGCCTGACGGTGTTGGTCCCGCAGTCGATGGCGGCGACGGTGGTCATGCGGCCTCCGGGCAGAAGTTCGAGCCGAAGCGCTCATGGATCAGCTCCAAGGCCTCGTCACCGAGAGGATTGACCCCCGGCCCGGCCGCGAGCGCATGCCCGACCAGGACATGCAGACATTTGACGCGGGTGGGCATGCCCCCAGCCGAGATGCCCTCGATCTCCGGCACCGCTCCCAGCGCCGCACGGTCCGCGAGATAGGCCTCGTGAGCCCGACGGTAGCGGGCAGCCAAGTCCTCATCACGGGTGAGTCGCTCCGACATCTCAGCCATCAGGCCCGATGATTCCAGCGACGAGCAGGCGGCCACCAGCCGGGGATTCGTCAGATAGTAGACGGTCGGGAAGGGGGTGCCGTTGTCCAGTCTCGGTGCGGTTTTGACGACGCCCGGGGCGCCGCAGGCGCATCGCCAGGCCACGGCGACCACCCCACGAGGGGGGCGTCCGATCTGCTCCCTGATGATGGCCAGGTCGGAGGGAGTCGGCGATGCTTCGTTCACGGTGTTCCTGTGGGGCTGGGGCTTGGGGCGGGCCCGGTCTCAGTGTTGGCGGGTTCCTGTCCCTCCGCGGTGGGCTCGTCAGCCACTTTCACAGAGCCCCACATGTTCTCCCACCACTGACCACCGCTGGACTGCGCGGGGGCAAGCACGGTTGAGTCCCCGCCGAGCGGCTTGCCGTCAGTGCCGATCACCCGATACCCGGTCTCGCCGGGCATCACCCAGCCGAGCCGAGCACGGGCCTCGGCCTTCACGAAGACAGGGTCTTTCCAACGCTCCAGGCGATCCTCCAGGTCGGAGATCTCCTGCTTGCTGGTCTCAATCTGCTCCCGCAGCGCGGCGATCTCCTGCGACTGGGCGAAGTAGACGCGCAAGCTCTGGGCCAGCGTCACCGCAAGTGCTGCTGTGACCACACCCAGGATCAACAGCCGCCAGGTCATCCCAAGCGCCCGCTCGGATGACCGCACACGCGCGGACCTCTCCTCGGCTGACTCCGGGACCTCGTCCACATCAACGGGGCGCGGCCTCACCCGGCCCGTCGATGTGCGTTCCCCCGGGCGCGCAGCGGTCCGGGATCGTGGTGAGCCACGTCCCGGTCCGCTGTTCGCCGACTTCCTGCGAGGAGTCCCTGCCATGGGCAACTAGTGTGACCGACCTGCGGGCAGATCAGCCTTTGAAACGCGGGAAGGCGGAGCGACCGGCGTAGACGGCCGCGTCGTCGAGGTTCTGCTCGATGCGCAGAAGCTGGTTGTACTTGGCGACGCGATCCGTGCGGGCCGGGGCTCCGGACTTGATCTGGCCACAGCCCAGCGCGACCGCCAGGTCGGCGATGGTGACGTCCTCGGTCTCACCCGAGCGGTGCGACATCATCGTGCGGTAGCCGTTGCGGTGGGCCAGCTCGACGGCGTCGATGGTCTCGGACAGGGAGCCGATCTGGTTCACCTTCACCAGCAGCGCGTTCGCGGTGTCGCTGTCGATGCCCCGGCCGAGGCGTTCGACGTTGGTGACGAACAGGTCGTCGCCGACGAGCTGCACCCTGTCGCCGAGACGCTCGGTCATGGCCTTCCAGCCTTCCCAGTCCTCCTCGTTCAGCGGGTCCTCAATGGAGACCAGCGGGTAGGCGTCGACGAGCTCGGCGTAGTAGTCGATCATCTCCGCGCTGGTCTTCTTGTGACCCTCGAACTGATAGCCGCCGTCGTCGTAGAACTCCGATGCGGCAACGTCGAGCGCTAGGGCGACGTCCTTGCCGGGCTCATAGCCGGCCTTGCCGATGGCCTCGACGATGAGGTCGAGGGCTGCGCGGTTGGACTCCAGGTTGGGGGCGAAACCACCCTCATCGCCAAGGCCAGTGCTGAGGCCACGGTCCTTGAGGACCTTCTTCAGAGCGTGGTAGACGCCGGCTCCCATCTCAAGGGCCTCAGCGAAGGACTCGGCTCCGATCGGGGCGATCATGAACTCCTGGATGTCGACGTTGGAGTCCGCATGGGAGCCGCCATTCAAGATGTTCATCATCGGCACGGGAAGGATGTGCGCGTTGGGGCCGCCGACGTACTGGTACAAGGGCAGCTGGGCCTCCTCGGCGGCAGCGTGGGCGACGGCCAGGGAGACTCCGAGAATCGCGTTGGCGCCGAGCTTGGCCTTGTTGGGGGTGCCGTCGAGTTCAAGCATCGCCAGGTCGATGGCGCGCTGCTGATCGGCCTCGAAACCGAGCAGCTCCTCGCCGATCACGTCGAGCACGTTCTTGACGGCGGTCTGGACCCCCTTGCCTCCAAAACGCTCACCGCCATCGCGCAGCTCGACAGCTTCGAACGCGCCGGTGGAGGCGCCGGAGGGGACGATGGCACGACCGACGGCGCCGGAGTCGAGGACGACCTCAACCTCGACCGTGGGGTTGCCGCGGGAGTCGAGAACCTCGCGGGCGTCAATGAACTCAATAGCTGCCATGGGGCTGCCCTTCCTTGAAGACGTGGGTGTCTGTGATCACAGCCTATCCAACGTCCGGAAGAATGGAATGGGACAAAGACTGCGACTTCTGAGCCTCGACCTCACGAATTCGGTCCTCAACCTCACGCAGCGCCGCACGGACGGCAGCATCGGCATCAACGCCGCTGGCCTGGGAACGGGCCACAAGCGCCTGTATCTGCTGCCCCACCTGCTCAGCCGTGACGGGCTCGTCGGGGAGCTCCACGGGGACCCCATGAGCCCGAGCCCGCGAGATCACCTTCTGGGTACGCGCCAGGGAGCTCATGGCCTGGGCGATGCCGTCCAGCGACGATACGCGGCCCTTCTCCTGACGTTTGCGTCGCTCCCAGCTGCCACGCATGTCCTCTGGCACCTCCCCACCGGCAAAGACGTGGGGGTGTCGGCGAACCAGTTTGTCGGCAATTCCAGCGGCCACGTCGTCGAGGGTGAAGCGCCCCTCGTCCTCGGCTATCTGGGCGTGGAAGTAGACTTGGAGCAGCAGGTCACCGAGCTCCTCCAGCAGATCTGCATCTGTTCCGGCCTCGACGGCGTCGATCACCTCGCAGGTCTCCTCAACTAGGTGCGTCAGGAGGGAGGCATGAGTCTGCTCACGATCCCAGGGGCATTCGATGCGCAGCCGGGCCATCACCTCGCGGAGACGGATCAGCTGCTCACCGGCCATGGTCATCAGCCCCCGTCGCGACTGAGATGGAGCCGCCCTGCGGGTCAAGCCCCTGCTCTGGGTCCCAGCTGCCATAGCGTGGATTGAGCTCCACCTGCGGCAGCATCTGCTGCACGGTGACCGGGTTCATATTCCGCTGCATGAGACTCAGCTTCACATGGCCGTGAAGAACCTTCTCGCAGGGAGTTCCCACCAGAGCCCGCCCTTGGGGGTCGGACTCAATGCTCTGCTGAATCCCGGCCTCGTCGAAGGGGGTCCCAACACCTTGGGCAACGTGATCGGCGATGTCGCCGATCACGAGGAAGAACAACGTCCGGGTGCGGGTGATCTCAAGGCCAGCAGCCTTGCACGACTCCACCGTCTCAGTCAGCCTCGCCTCCGGAATGACCACATCACCGACGACTGCCGCAGTGGACGGACTGTGCGAGCAACCAGCAAGCGCCGCAAACGCCAGGCACGCAGTGGCAG
Source organism: uncultured Propionibacteriaceae bacterium (assembly GCA_936941515.1). Lineage (GTDB taxonomy): Bacteria > Actinomycetota > Actinomycetes > Propionibacteriales > Propionibacteriaceae > Arachnia. Next base: position 4,545 of record CAKZJI010000115.1, on the reverse strand, counting down.
CACGAGTAGCGAACTTCATGGGTCTCCCTCCAGCAAACAGCCTCGCCCCGAAGCATACCGTCCACCTCATCAGGGGCCGACCTACCACGGCCAGGTGACTCTGGCCAGGAATCTCCTCCAACGCTGTAGTCATCTGGCTTTTGATGCATTTGCCCAGCCAATCCACCCAGGATTATTCGCAGCTGCTAGCAACTGGGCTCTGACAAGGGGTTTCGCTGTTTCTGACGCCCATGAATAAGCCTCAAGATGTTTAACTGTTTCTACACTCCCATAACCAAGCCGCACAATGCAGCACCCCCTGTTATCACTGGTGATGGTGATCGGGTAACGGTTTCGGTGACTGCTGTTGCGAAGTCTGGGTATCGGATTGATACTGCGAATCTGCCCGAGGGTTGGTCGGTTGTTGGTGGTGTGGTGACCTATACCAAGACGGTTACTCAGCCGAAGTGTGTGGTGCCTGTTGTTCCGAGGATTGATGTTGGTACTTGTCCTGCGGATTCGTTGACGCCGACGCCTCCGAGTGCTGTGTTTGATCCGGTGGAGGGTTTGGAGTTCTCCGAGCCCAAGATTGAGGTCAAGGACGGGAAGGTGACTGTCACGGCGACTGCTGCGGCGAAGCCGGGTTTCCAGATTGGTGGTGTCCTGCCTGAGGGCTGGACCCGGGTGAACGAAACCACTGCGACCTTCACCACCACCAAGGACCAGCCGGTCTGTGACACGCCGGCGCCGACGCCGCCGGTTCCTCCGTCGGTGACTCCGACCCCGGCGCCGACGACCACCGTCACGCCGAGGCCGGTCAAACCGGGCCTGCCCAAGACCGGCGCCTGACCCCGGAGGACCACTGACTGGGCCCCGATCCCCACGGGATCGGGGCCCAGTTCTCGTCCGCGTCGCCGTAAACTCGTCCCATGGACGACACCCCAGCGCTCAGGAGACTCCGGGAACTCGGGGTGGAGCACACCGAGGTGCGGCACGGGCCCGTCGGTTCGGTCGCGGAGGCGGCGACGGTGCGTGGCATCGAAGTGCGCGACCTCGTGAAGACCATCGTCGTGCGTCGCGGCGCCGGCGACTACGTCTTCGTTCTGGTGCCCGGGGACCGCGAGTTCTCCTGGTCGAAGTTGCGGACCCTGCTCGGGGTCTCCCGGCTCTCAATGCCCGATGCCGCCGAGGCAAAACGGGCCACCGGATATGAACGGGGCACCATCACACCCTTCGGTTCCACCCATCCCTGGCCGGTGTTCGCCGATTCCTCCATCGTCGGCCGGTCCATCTCCATGGGAGGTGGGGCCCACGGGGTGGGGGTGAGTCTCCGGGCCGACGACGCGATCGCGGCCCTCGGCGCCACCGTCGCCGACCTGACCGCCCCACCTCCCCACGCTAGTTGAGACAGCCACATCCGTCGTTGTGCCACGTGGAAAACTTTTGATCATGTCGTGGGCTGGTTTTCAGTCAGCGGTGGGAATGCTGGATCGAGAATTGTCCTCTCGTCTGAGGATGATGGCGCCTGCGATGAAGAGGATCGCGACAACGGGCCAGCCTCCCCATCCGGTGATTCCCGCGGAAACGGCATCGTAAGGGTGGTTGGCATCGTTCAAGGGCACGAGGATGAACAGGAAGGCTCCCATCAGATTGATAGAGGCGTGGGCGGACGCCCCGGCCCAGACAGAGCCACCCCAGTTCATGAGGAGCTGGATGGGAACGGTGAGACCTGCGCAGGAGATGATGAACATGAAGACGCCGAGCTGGGGATTGGTGGGGTAGTTGTGTCCGAGCAGGATGATGGGGGCATGCCACAGGCCCCAGATGATGGCGGTCAGGGCGAGGGAGGCGGTGACGCCGAGGCGGTCGCGTAGGCGTGGGTAGAGCCAGGCATGCCAGCCGATCTCCTCACCCAGTGTTCCTGGGATGAAGTTCACGAACAAGGGCAGGAGGATGGCTAGTCGTGGCCAGATTGCCTCCCACACCTGGGGGGTGGTGAGTCCGGTCTGTCCTGATGCCTCCAGGACCTTCTGGAATTCGGAGAGGTTGGTGAGGTCGAAGTGGTAGGTGCCCAGCAGCGCTGAGGAACCGAGGGTTGCGAGGGCCAGGAAGAAGGCGAGGGGGATGGAGAGCAGTGACCAGAGGAGGGTTTTCTTCCAGACCCCTTTCAGGCTGAGTTTGAGGGTGGCGAACAGGGGTTTCTTCTCGATGAAGCGGACCACCACGGCGGCTGCCACCGCAGGGGTCCACATGTAGACGGTTGTGAAAATGGCATCGTGGATGTTGAGGCCGAGTAGCCAGGCTGGGATATACATCATCCAGGCCAGGCTGAAGGCCAGGGCTGTGTAGATGATGATCGGTTTCCACGACCGTCCGATCGCGTTCTCGGCCGGCGCGGAGACCGACCGGGCGGGTCGGGACATGGGGATTTTTGACATGGATTTCTCTTTCCTGTGAGAAGATTTCTGCTCGCGTCGTGAAAGGTCGTGTGTCGAGTGCGGTACAAAACCTTTCCAAATGACATAACGACAGGAGACCGGGGACGGTCAGGGCAGAAATCTGAGACGTTCAGGACTCGACGGGAGGGTGCGAAGCCGTGCATTCACGCCCTCCCTGCGTGTGCTCCGTCCAGGGTCCACGGGCGGGTATGCCTCCCGTGAACATGTGATGTGGTCAGGACTCGACGGGAAGCGTGATGTGCGCGGACGTCGGACCGCCAACTGGGCTCTGGATCGCCAGGATGCCGTCGAAGGCCGCCAGGCGTCGTTCGATTCCGCGCAGACCGGTGCCGGTTTCGGGATTGGCCCCGCCCCGACCATCGTCGGTCACACTGATCCGCAGCTCGCCGTTCTCGACCCGCAGGTCGATGTCGACCCGGTTGGCGCCGGAGTGTTTCACCACGTTGCCCAGCAGTTCGGAGACCGCGAAGTAGGCAGCCGACTCCAGTGCCGGACCCACCCGCTCGGGAATCTCGACGTTCACCTCCGCAGATATCGCACAGTCCGCCGCCAGGGCCCTCACGGCGTCGCCCAGTCCGCGGTCGGCCAGCACCGGGGGATGGATTCCGCGCACCAGGTCACGCAGCTCGCCGAGTGCCGTGGCGGAGGCGTTCTTGGCCTCGGTCAGCAGCGCCTCGGCGGCCTCCGGGTTGCTGCGCATCATTGCCTGGGCGGTGTTGATGGTCATGCCCATCGCCACCAGACGGGCCTGGGTGCCGTCGTGGAGGTCGCGTTCGATGCGGCGCAGCTCGGCCGCGGAGGAGTCGCGGGTCTCCCGCCGGGTCTGTGACAAGGCGGCCATCCGGGTGCGCTTGGTCGGGCCCAGTGCCCACCGTACGAAACGGTTGTGCAGCTTCACCCACCAGGGTGCGAGAAACAGTCCGACGAGCAGCACCAGCAGGCCGGGAATGGGCATGAAGGGCGCGGTGGTCTCGTTCACGGGGACGAACAGGTAGAAACTGCCGTCGGACCAGTTCTTGGCGAACGGTTCCCAGATGATGGGCATAGCCACACCCAACAGCCCGCCGATGACAGTGGCCATGCTGAAAAGCGCGAGCATGGGGGAAACGCACAGGTCCATGAATAGCCAGGCGACGTCGCGCCATGTTCCGGGGTCCTTCACAAGCCGCACGGCCTCGTCGAACCGGCCCCTGAAACCCGGCTCGGCCGGTGGCAGCGGCAGGTACGGAGACTCGACCCGGATCCCCGACCACTGATGGGCCATGCGGCGTTTCCACTCGGCCAGTGATCGTAGTGCCTTCACTGCGACGGGTACCAGCAAGGTCCCGATTCCGAGCGGGATCAGGGCGGCGGCCATACAGCTCGCGATGAACAGTGCAATCGACACCGGCCACAGGGCCAGCAGCAGAAGGCACCGGCCGAGGGCTCGCACGCTCGAACCGATGCCCGATCCGCGGGAGGTCGGTGCGCTGAGGTGGGTGTTCATGTCATCTCCTTGACTCTCTGATGTCCACAATCCTGCTGGCGCACGGCTCAGAAAACAGTGGTGAAAGTACCACCTTTCAGAATGGTCCGAGCCACCCCCGCATCTCCAACGCTGGTTGAGCCGGGCTGTGACGGAGGAGCTGCTCGTGTCGAAACTAAGTGGTGGTCAATCTGTACGCCCGGCTGCCCACGGCATGCTCCGGCGTGACCGGCCTCGGGGGAACACCCGGCCCCGCGTAGCCTCGTGCGGGATGGCAGACTCCTTCCCGGAGGTGATGAGTGTTGCGTGTGTTGATTGCCGAGGACCAGTTCCTGCTGCGCGACGGTCTCAGTCGGATGTTGCAGGCGCTGGGCAATGAGGTCGTCGCGGTCGTGCAGACCGCTTCCGAGCTGCGCAGGGCGCTGCTGACCGAGGACGTGGACGTCGCCATCGTGGACGTCCGGCTGCCCCCGACGTTCACCGATGAGGGACTGCGGATCGCGATCGAGGCCCGCAGGAAACGCCCCGGGCTGCCGGTGCTGGTGCTCTCGCAGTACGTCGAGACCCTCTACGCCCGCGAACTCATGGAGGACAGGCGCGGCGGGGTGGGCTACCTCCTCAAGGACCGCGTGCTTGGCGGCG
>CAKZJI010000114.1 GCA_936941515.1 uncultured Propionibacteriaceae bacterium | reverse complement strand
CTGATGGGCCTGCTGCATCAAAACCCCGACCCCATGGCCTCCTTTGAGGCCATGACCGTCAACGAAAAAGACTTTTTGGCCACGAAAGTTGCCTACAAACTGAACCTGACCGGACCCGCCGTAACGGTGCAGACCGCCTGCTCGACTTCCCTGGTGGCCGTTCATGAGGCAGTGGCATGCCTGAGGCGCGGAGAAGCAGACATGGCGTTGGCAGGTGGCGTTGCCCTCAATTTCCCCCGCGCTGAAGGCTACATCTGGCACGATGGCATGATTTTCAGCCCCGATGGCGTCTGCCGTCCGTTCTCGGATGACGCATCCGGCACAGTCGGCGGGCAGGGCTGCGGCCTAGTGGTGCTCAAGCCTCTCGACAAGGCACTCCTCGACGAAGACCACATCTATGCCGTCGTTGCAGGCACAGCCATCAACAACGACGGCGACGCCAAAGTCGGATACACCGCGCCCGGTGTTCAGGGGCAGGAGCGGGTCATCCGCAGCGCCCTGGCAGATGCTGCCGTGAGCGCTGATGACATCGGCTATGTCGAAACCCACGGTACTGGCACAGTGCTGGGAGACCCCATTGAGTACGCCGCACTCTCACAGGTCTACGGCCATGAAAACCCATGCGCGCTTGGAGCCGTCAAGGCGAACATCGGACACCTTGACGCAGCAGCGGGCATCGCGGGATTCCTGGGCGCAGTCGGTGTACTGCACCGGCAGGAGATTCCCCCGGTAGCCAATTTCACTCACCTCAACGAGGCAATCGAGCCTTCCGGTCGCTTGTACATTCCGACCAGCGTCACCTCCGCTGCAGGAGTTCGTAAGGCTGCCGTCAGCTCATTCGGCATCGGTGGCACCAACGCCCATGTGATCTTGGAACAGGCACCTGCGAGGACTGAGCCATCTGATGAGGGCGCAACAGTGACGCTCAGCATCTCGGCTTGCACACGTGAGGCGCTGAGCCAGATGCAGCGCACCATCGAATCCGCTGTTGAAGATGGGCTCTCCCTACGAGACGCCGCCTTCACATTGGCCATGGGCCGAGCCGAGTTCGATCACCGAGCAGCAGCCGTCACCACACATGGTTCCCCACTGACATGGGTTGAGGCCGACTCTGCTACCCTGCTTGGGAACGCCTCAGACCGAGTCTCTTTAACATTTCCTGGCGTGCATGGCAACGATGACGTGCTCAGCTCCGCCTATCTGACCGAACTTGAGCAGCTGCTCGCCCAATTCGACGATAACGCTCGTAGCGCACTCCGCGCCTCAATGCACACGTCCAGTACCGATCAAGCCGTCCATCGCATTGCCCAGTTCCTGCTGAGGGCAGCGCTGCTCACTACTGTGAGTCCTGATTGCCTCACAGCATGCCCTGGTGAGGATCGGCTGCTGAGGATCGCCATCGCTCATGTGAGCGGCCGGATCAGCATGGTTGAGGCACTTGCGCAGCTTCGAACGGGCGACGTCACCGCACCTGCTCTAAGTATCCCGGTGAACGCAACAGAGCTGAGTGGCCCCATCACAGGAGAGTATCTCCGCAATCTCATGGCATCGGCCTGGGTCCACGGAGCCACCGTCGACCGTTCCCTGTTCCACGTCGGGGGGCGCCGGACGCCCTTGCCTGGATACGCATTTGCCGAACAGCATCTCACCAGCGACGTGCGTCTCGATCAGCTCAGCAGCTCGACTCCCTCTCATCCTGTGCCCAAGGCGACAGATGACCAGTCCGGCGCCGAGGAAATCCTCAAAGAGCTCTGGGCTGAGGTCATCGGAGTCACCCCAGAGGATAACGATGACTTCCTGACCAGCGGAGGTGATTCTCTCACCGCCATCCGACTGTGCACGCTGATCCAGGAACGCATGGGGAAGACCCTGACTGTCAAGGACATCTTTGCGACGTCCCAGTTCAAGAGACTCCGAGATCGGCTGGCAGGCGCCTCTCCCTCATCGGCAAAACTATCTGATTGCCCTGTGGAGACAGCACTGTCTGGCACATTCCCAGCTTCAGCGGCCCAACGCCGGATATATGCGGTCTGCGCCATCCAGGGCAACACCACCGCGTACAACCTGGCGATCAACTACAAGATCACCGGAGAGTTCGATATCACCCAGCTCCGCCGGGCCTGCGCAACGCTGGTGGCCCGCCATGACCAACTTCGCACCTCCTTCCACCTGGACGGCGCAGACCTGATCCAGCACGTGCACAAAGAGGTACCGGATGTCGTATCCCAGGTTCTGGTCTCACCACAGGAGGCCGCCGTGAGACTGGCCGCAGAGCCAAGGCCATTCGATCTCTCACAGGCTCCTCTGTTCCGGGTCGAGGTCCTGACAGTCTCCGACACTGAGCACTATCTGCAACTGGATCTGCACCACATCGTGGGGGATCAGGCTTCACTGGCTGTCCTGACTCAGGATCTCATCAACGCCTGGGCAGACCATGACCTCGGCGTAGCGCCCATGCCCTATCCCACATGTATGGCCAAGATTGCCGAGCTGGAGGCGTCTGGGGCCTTGGCCAGGGATGTGGCCTTTTTCACAACAATGCTTGGCGATGCCCCGGCGCGCCTGGAGCTGCCCTACGATCACACCCAGCCTGAAGAGCCGACCTTCGTCGGTGATCGGATCACTCTGGAATCTCCGGTGGCAAAGGAAACTCTGATTCGGCTTGCCTCAAGCTGCAAGGCCACACCTTATTCAGTATTCCTAACCGCCATCGGTCGAGTTCTGAGCCTCTTCAGCGGCCAGTCCCAGTTCCTGATCGGCACTGCTGTGTCCGGACGGACAATACCCGGAGCCGAAGGCACAGTCGGGATGTTCGTCAACACCCTGCCACTGGACATCAATGTCAGCTCCGATCAGAGCGTCCGCCAAGCAGTCACGAACACTCATGATCACATCGTTGAGGTCCTCTCCCACCAGAATGCCCCCTTCGAGGATGTGCTCACCGCCAGCGGAATACCTGCGTCCGGGAGCGCGCATCCGCTATTCGATGTGTTGATCAGCTTCGTCACCGTCGGAACCGAGGAACTGAAGATCGATGGTCTGACGCTGGAGGCGCTACCCCCCGGCAAGCTTCGCAGCCGTTACCCCCTGTCATTCAGCATCGCAGAGCAGAACGGCCAGTACAGCATCGACCTCGACTACCAGACCGAGCTGTTCGACTCCACCACGATCGTCACCATGGCACGACTTCTCGAGCAGCTTCTTATCGAGTTCCCCAAGGACGCAGATCGTCAACTGGCGCTTGTACCTCTGGAATCAGGTGAGGAGCGCGATCGGCGACGTGATGTCCTGACAGCTGGAGGCTCTCCCATCACCACTGCGTTGGATGTGCCGTTACGTGAGGCATTCGCTCGCTATGCAGATCTCCCGGCATTGCGCTGGGAGGGTGAGCAGTGGAGCTACGGGGAGGTCGATCAGATCACAAGGTCTCTGGCGGGTGGCCTGCAAGAAGCCGGAATCAAGCCAGGAGACGTGGTGGGCACCATCATTGAGCGCGGACCCTGGCAGGTGTGGTCGAGGATTGCTCTGGCGATCTGCGGCGCCGTTGAGCTGCCGTTCGACCCCAAGACACCGGACAAACGCATCATGCAGACCTTGTCAGATGCTCAAGCCTCAGTGGTGCTGTGCAGCAACCCACAGGAACAGCGGCTGCCAGACGGGGTGTCTGCTCTCCAGCCCGCAGATCTGTCCGGTGCTTACGAGCCGCCGCAGGGCCTAACGCCTGAAAGCCAACTCATCATGCTCTACACCTCTGGCACGACAGGCCGTCCCAAAGGAATCCTGGTCACGCACGGTGGGACTTTGAGCACCTGCATCGACACTGACTATGTTCATTACCAGCCGGGGGACCGTGTTCTCCATCTGACTGGATACACCTTCGATCCGTCAATGTTCGACGTCTATGGGGCGCTCCTCTCGGGAGCAACGATTGTCATGGGAA
>CAKZJI010000113.1 GCA_936941515.1 uncultured Propionibacteriaceae bacterium | reverse complement strand
CGAGTGAACCGTAAGACTTGGACAGTCCCTCTGCCGTGAGGGGTACTCGCCCGGAGGGCGCGGGGGAAGGAAAGCGCAGCCGCGCCACCTTCTCCTGGGGCGTCGCGCCGGCCAGAGCTGGATGACCCGGATCAGCGAGGGACGATGCAGCCTGGAGCTCCCGAAGCCCGGTGAGCCAGTCACCCAACCCGACGGCATCAAGCTGCTCCCAGACGGCCTCCCCGACGACGAGTGGCTGAAAGTCGTCGCCGAGGTCGTGGAGCGCATCCGCTCCCAGCAGGTGCACAAAGTGGTTCTGGCACGGTCTCTCAGGGCTAGGGCCATCCAGCCCATCGACCCGCGTCACGTGCTGCGACGCCTGCTGGCGGCCTACCCCATGGCCTGGAGCTATCTCGTGGACGGCATGATTGGGGCCACCCCCGAGTTGCTGGTACGCCGCCAGCACACTCTCGTGACCTCGAGGGTCCTGGCGGGAACCCTCTCCATCGACCCGGGGCACAGCGACCCCCTGGCCCTGACCCAGCAGCTGACCGGCTCACGCAAGGACATCCTGGAGCACGAGTTCGCCGTCGCCTCCGTCACGGACGCCCTCGAACCCTATTGCGCAGCGATGAACGTGCCCGACTCTCCATCAGTGCTCACCCTGCCAAACGTGATGCACCTGGCCACCGACATCACGGGGGTGACCGACCCGGAGACCAGCGCGTTGGCCCTGGCCGCTGCGCTTCACCCCTCGGCCGCAGTGTGCGGCACCCCGACCTTCGAGGCGGGCGAGATGATCGCCGAACTGGAGTCCCTGGATCGCGGCCGCTATGCGGGCCCCATCGGCTGGGTGGATTCCAACGGCGACGGTGAGTGGGCGATCGCGCTGCGAGGGGGTCACATCAAGCCCGCGCAACCCGACGAGATCCGGCTGCTTGCAGGAGCTGGAATCGTCGCGGACTCAGTGCCCGCCGCTGAGCTGGCCGAGACCGAGGCGAAGTTCGTCCCCATGCTCCAGGCTCTCGGCCTGCGTTAAGGCACCAGTTCCAGAGATTCTCCTCGGGCCCCTGATGCGGCAAGCCTCACCTGATGACGACGGAGCCCGCAGACGACAGGATCACGCGCCTCAGCCATTTTCCCTTGTGAGCGGCTCAGGGGAAGGCCACCCTTCGAACATCGTCACATATTTACGCAATGCATCACTCTTCTAAACCCACTGATTTACGCGAGAATTTCATGCATATACCCCAGTCAGCGTAGGTTTCGCTTGCTTGCAGGGCTTCTCGGGGCGACGTAGCGTAATTCCCGTCGGACACGTTACAGACGAAAGGCTAGAGGTTATGTCCACCATCACCCCCATCACGTCCTGCACCACAACAACCTGCGCTTTCAACAACAACGGCTGCACCGCTTTCGCAATCACCGTTGACGGGTCATCGGCCTGCACCACTTTCATCACCCTCGACGCCCGCGGTGGCCTGCCCACCGCCGACGGCCGCGTCGGCGCCTGCCAGCGTCTCGACTGCGTCCACAACAAAGACCTGATGTGCACCGCCAGCGGGGTCACCGTCACTGACGGGGCCTGCACCTCCTACGCGGCCCGCTGACACCGCTGGGCCCGCCGTGGCCCCACGTCTGAAACAAATCAAGCGCGGGCCCCGCTTTCGCGAGGCCCGCGTGTCCTCGGGACCAGCCGTCAGATGCGCCTATGGGCGCACCGGCCCCGAGCCTGACACGAGGCGCTCCAGCTCAGCCGACAAAGCCGGCAGACTCGCTGGGCGATCCTCGAAGCCTGCGAACACCGTCGCGGTCTCCTGCTCGTTGATGTGCATGAGCGTCACCCCGGCCGGGTTCACGTCGATGCAGAACACCTGCCCCAGCAGGTGGTTGCAGATGCCCACGGTGTTCGGGCGGATCGTCGCCCGTCCGGGCAGCACCCCGCCGGAGACCGCCCGGCACACCTGACGCAGGGCATCAATCCCCAGCTCCGCGACCACGGCGTGAGCTGCAAAGTCATCCTGGAGGGGGTTCGGCGGGGCCGCCATCACCTCGTCCCAGGACAAAGGCGTCACGCCGCCGTGGTCGTGAATAAGCAACCGATCAGCCTCCACCACGCCCACGCGGGTCCCCGGAACCTGGGCCAGTTCGGCGACGCGCTCAGGCAACTGCCCCTCAGCCAGCAGAGATGCCACATCCACGCCTGGAAGCAGCACCAGCTCACCCAGCAGATGGACTGAGGCCGCGATGGCCGAGAGCATCACCTCATGGCTGTGTCGAATCAGGTCGAGGCGAACCATCACACCATGCCCCGCAGGCATGGCGGAGAGCGGACAGTCCCCGTCGGGCCTCAAGGCGACGACCAGAGCGCCGTTCTCCGTGAGCCCATGGGCCACGAAGTCGTACTGGCTGTCCAGGCGCCATGCGACAACGGAGCAGGCCGCGCCGCCTGCCAGCATCCGCCGGGCGAGCAGCTGGGCGCATTCCAGACTCATCACGTCCCCGGCGGCCTCCGGTGATGTGCTCATCCGCCTTCCACCTTCCCGAATTGATTAACGACACCCTAGCGCACGCAAATCAAATGAGGGAAGGCTACCCTGCCTTAGAGGACTCCGCCGTCGCCTACCGGCGGCGCTGCACCCTCACCTTCGTGACGCTGCCGCCCCGATGCTGGGCGCGTTCCTCCTGGAGACGACGCCGCTGCTCCTCATGCTCGTCCATCAACGCCTGCTGCGTCATGCCGGAGCGCAGCACCAGGAAGGCGACCAGTGCCACCGCAAGGGAGATCCAGGACGGCCAGCCCAGGATCAGCGGCAGCGTGACCAGCGCCACGATGTCGACGCCCCGCAGGACCGCGAACATCATGCCGGGGGGCATGGCCCCGAATCCGACGGCGACCATCGGCCCACCGTAGTTCGGCGGCTTGGCGCTGACCCAGCGGACAGCGGCGAGCAGCCCGGCGATCGCCGTGATGAAGGAGGTGGAGAACCCGGCGACGAGATCCCCGTCGGGCCCCGCCAAGAGACCGCCGAAGGCGGGCATCGTCGCCAACGCCCACAGCAGAGCCAGCGCTGCGGGGACTGCCATCGCGGCCTGCTTCACCTCGGACGTCGAGAACGGGAAGCAGCGCTGGAGGCCCTGGGTTCGGGTCAGCACCCGCAGTGAGGTGCAGAAGGCGATCAGCGTGCACATCAGCACCAGCGCCGAGATGGAGGGGCTCAGAACACCGACGCCAAGGGCCTGGATGGCATAGGGCACCAGCATGGACACCAGCCAGAACAGCAGGGGGCGCGGGGTGCGCCACAGCCGCTGCACATCCCGCATCACGATGGCCCACAGGCCGCGGCCAGCCCCCCGGGTCGGACGGACGTACCCCCTGTTCCTGGCCTGATGCTCAACGAGGATGTCACGCACCAGCGCCAGATCCAGGGCGAAGGCCGCGCCCTGCATGCCAGACAGCAGCGACGACCCGGAGGTCAGCCGCTGCCTGCGCATGTGCCGCAGCCTGCGCCAGGCGGGGAGAAGGCTCACCAGCCCGATCACCAGGCCGCCGCCGGCAACCCCCCAGGCGAACTCGGCGCTGAGCGCCTGGACTGGCTCGATGGGCAGCCAGCCCGCAGCGATGCCGATGAGGATCGCCAGCGACGCGAAGGCAGCCACTCCCACCAGCCACAGCACCAACGCCGTCGCCCAGCGGCGTTCAGCACCCTGCTCGGCCGCGGCGAAGGCGACCAGGCCAAAGCACCCGGCTCCCGAGGCCAGAGACCACGCCAGGATCTCCAGCCAGCTGCCGCCCACGAGTGTCGCCACCAGGGCGCCGAGTGCCGCCCCGGCAATCAGGGCAACCAGCACGGAGCCCACGAGCCGCCCAGTCAGGAGCCTGCGTCGGTCGACATCACCGTCCATGATCCAGAAGCCCTCGGCGGCTGAGGCGACGATGGGACCAAACATCCGGGCCACCACCAGGGCAAGCGCCAGGAAGGATGCGACCGCGGCCCAGGGCAGCAGGTCGCGGGCCGCCACGCAGGCCTGCGCATCGCAGCCAGCGGCCGATCGCTGGGCCTGCATCACAGAGCTGACCAGCATGGCGCCGATCAGCACCACGCCGAAGACCATCACGTAGGCGTCCTGCAGGGCCTGCAGGAGGTTCCGGTCAGCCCTGCCGCGCCGCCAGTCACGCACCAGCAGCCGCAACTGGGTCTCATCGACCTTCCCGATTGCCCCGAAGCTGTCGCTCATCGACGCTCCCCCAGCCGCACCTCACGGGCCCCGATGGCGGCAAGCAGGCTCGGTTCGTGGCTCGCAAGCACGATCGCCAGGCCGTCCTGCAGCTCAGCCTTGAGGCGGTTGCCAAGCCATTCGACGCCCTCGACGTCCAGCCGCTGCTCCGGCTCATCCAGCACGAGCAGGCGACGCGGCCGCACGAAGGCAGTGGCCAGGGCAAGGCGGCGACGCTGCCCCGAGGACAGTGTGGAGGGCAGCTGCCCCGCCTGCGGGACGAGCTGCACCTCCTCCAGGACCTCATCCACCAGGTCATCGGGATCGGCAATCCCGTGGGCGCGGGCCAGCAGATCCAGGTGCTCCACCACAGAGAGGTCCGGGAAGAAGTCCAGATCATCAATCACCGTGGCGACATTGCGGCGGATCTCCGCGCTGGTCTCGTTCATCCGGACGCCGAGGACCTCGACCTTGCCCTCATCGGGACGGTCAGCGCCCACCAGGCACCGCAGCACCGTCGACTTGCCCGCGCCGTTGCGTCCCGTCAGGGCCACAGCCTCGCCCGCCGCGACCTGGAGGTTGAAGCCCTCCACGATCGTCACGGGCCCGTAGGCCTTCTTCAGCTTGTCCACCTTGAG
>CAKZJI010000112.1 GCA_936941515.1 uncultured Propionibacteriaceae bacterium | reverse complement strand
GGAAGACTCTTTCAGCTCGACTACCCGCAGCTGGTGGGCACTTTCTCCAGCTATGAGGAGGCTCAGGCCGCCGTGGACTATCTGGCTGACGAGAGGTTTGCCGTGGAGAACCTCATGATCGTCGGAACCGACCTGCGCTCGGTGGAACGGGTGACGGGCCGGCGCACCTGGGGGAGCGTGCTCATCCAGGGCGGCATCTCCGGCCTCGGAACAGGCCTGTTCGTCGGATTGATGTTCCACATTTTCCTCAACAACGAAGCCACCTTCCTAAGTCTGCTGCTGGCGGGCTTGGGGCTTGGCATCTCCTTCGGCATGCTGTCTGCCGCGTTGGCCTATGGGCTGAGCGGTGGACGTCGCGACTTCGAGTCGCGACGCCAGGTCGTGGCCACTGGCTATGAGGTCCTCTGCGAGCACAGTGTCGCTGCCCAGGCACGTGAGATGCTGTCGAAGCGAGCTGGAGCCAGCCCTCAGGGCTTCGGCCGGTAGGAGAATGAACCTGCAATCCCCACAAGGGCAGTGGGCGTTCAGACGCCGCCCAACCCGGGGTAGGGTTCGGGGTCATGGAGTTGACTTGGGATATCTACAATCCGGCCAGCAGCGCTGATCGCGTCCTCGTCGTCGCCCCGAGCCTCGGAGGAAACTGCTCACATCAGTGGGCGAAGGTCGCTGAACTGCTGGAGCATGATGCTCGCGTGGTATTCGTCGACTACCCCGGCCACGGACTGAGCCCAGTGTGGGGGGATGATGAGCCGACACTTGATGCCGTCGCCTCAGCCATCATCGATGTCGTGCATCAGGTGCGTGAGCAGGTTGGTGACCTGCCTGTTGTATTCGCGGGGCTGTCCATCGGAGGTGCCACCGGGCTGCACCTGGCCCGGGACCATGCCGATGAGCTCGCAGGGGTTGCGGTGCTGTGCTCGGCCGCCACCGTCGGGGCGCCGGAACGCTGGATCGAACGTGCCGAGGAGGTCGAGGAGGGTGGCACCCAGCAGCTGGTTGACGAGACACTGAAACGGTGGTTCACACCGGCCTTCCGAGCTGCAAACCCGAAGGTCACCGCCACCATCATGGAGGGTCTCGCCGCCGCCGACGACCACTCCTACGCCCAGCTGTGCCGCTGCCTGGCTGAGCACGACGTACGGGCAGACCTTGCGGACATTCGCTGCCCCCTCCTGCTGATCGCCGGCGAACGGGACTCCTCCACACCTCTGGTGAATCAGGAGCTGGTGGCCGAGTCCGTGCCAGGGGCGCAGCTGAGCATCGTCCCGAGCGCATCCCACCAGGTCACGGTCGCCGCGCCGGAGGATGTGGCGGCGTTGCTGCGCGGCTTCATCAAGCGCGCCACACGTCGCACCAAGGTCGCCAGGAACGATGACTGATCTGCTCAGCCCTGCAGCCTGGCCAGCCAGGCCTCCACATCCGAGGCCTGGCGTGGCAGGGCCCCTGAGAGATTCACGGGGTCGCCATCGGTGATCAGGATGTCATCCTCAATGCGCACGCCAATTCCCCGGAACTCCTCGGGAACCAGAAGATCGGTGGATTTGAAGTAGAGCCCTGGCTCAACTGTGATCACCATGCCCGCGGTGAGTTCCGCATCGCGGTATAGCTCACGGCGGGCCAGAGCGCAGTCGTGGACGTCCAGCCCCAAATGGTGGGATGTGCCGTGCACCATCCAGCGGCGGTGGTGACCGCCATCCTCAGACAGGCTCTCCTCAACCGAGCAGGGCAGCACCCTGATCTCAGCAAGGAACTCGGCGATCACCCGGATGGCCGCGTTGTGCGGTGCCAGGAAGCCGTTTCCTGCCCTGCAGGCCTCAATCCCAGCGGTCTGCGCAGCCAGCACCACCTCATAGACGCGACGTTGTGCGTCGGAGAACCTTCCCCCGACAGGGAGAGTGCGGGTCACATCCGCGGTGTACAGCGAGCTCACCTCGACTCCCGCATCCAGCAGCAGCAGGTCATCCGAGGTGATCTCCCCGTCGTTGCGAATCCAGTGGAGGGTGTTCGCGTGATCGCCTGCCGCCGAGATGGTGTCGTAGCCGACGGCATTGCCCAGGTGGCGTGCATGAAGACCGAAGACACCCTCAACCCAGCGCTCGCCCCGACCCTTCCTGACGGCATTGGGCAGTTCCCGGGCGACAGCCTCGAAACCAACCTGAGTGGCCTCGCAGGCGCGACGCAGCTCGCCGATCTCGAAATCGTCCTTGACCATCCGCAACTCGGACAGGGTCTGAGCCAGCTCCGCGTCGCGCTCTCGTGCGTCCTCGCCGCGCAACTCGTCGATGAGCCTCGTGATCTCCGGATCGGAGTCACGCACAACTCGCAGCCCCTCAACCCCGTCGAGATCCTCACGGAGCTGGCGGATGTCACGGCAGGGGAGGCCGATGCGCGCCTCCATCTCCTCCAGCGAGTCGCGCTGCCCGACCCACATTTCGCCGTATCTGCTGGAGGCGTAGAACTCCTCATCGGTGCGCGGGCAGCGAGGACGGAAGTAGAGCCTGGCCGTCGTGGGGGAGACCACAGCCACCGCGTCCGGCTCCCGATCCTCCCCGAGGCCTGTCACCCAGGCGAATGCAGAGTGCGGCCGGAAGCGATAGTCACAGTCATTGGAGCGCACCTTGTAGGGACCGGCGGGAATGACCAAGGTGGCGCCAGGAAAGGCCTTCCTGAGGCTCTCCTGACGTGTCGGCGTCCAGTCCGCCGCGCCCAGCCGCGCCGGTGGGACGTCCGAATAGGGAGCCCAGTCTGCGACGATGAACTTCTTGAAGGCCTCCGACAGAGGTGGCTTGCGATTGTCGGTGCGTTCGGCATCAGCCTGCTCAGTGCTCACGATGGCCGAGTGTACGCCCTGTTCCCTCGTCGACAATATCCGTGGATGCATGTTCCTGATGTCATCTTTCTTCGACGGGGCGGGGACCGCCTAGTAGATTTGTGCTTCCACTCACTGGAAGGACCCGCATGCTTGCCGATCCCGCTGACCAGCAGCGTCTCCTGACACTCGCCGAGCTTGATGGTGAGGTGGGCAGACTGCAGCACGCCGCTCGAAGCCTTCCCCAGCACGCCAGGATCGCCGACTTGATGAGGACTCGGCAGACCGTCACCGACGATCTCGTGGCAGCGACCACACGGGTCGCTGATCTGGAGATCGCCGTGCGGCGCGCCGAATCCGACCTGGTTCCGGTCAGGACACGCCTGGAACGTGAGACGAAACGCCTGGATGACGGATCCGTCACCGACCCGAAGACACTTCGGGGCCTCACCGAGGAGGTTGAGCGGATCAGGCGACGCATCTCGGAGCTGGAGGATGCGGAGCTGGAGCTCATGGGGCAGCTGGAGGAGGCCACAGCTGAGCGTGACCGGTATGCGGCACGCAAAGACAAGGTGGAGCAGCAGCTTCGGGCTGATGTCGCTGAGCGCGATGCCGAGGTCAGCACTTTGAGCGACGAGGCCAGGGCCATCGCCGCCACGAGGGCGGCCGAGGCCCAACGGGTGCCCACCGAGCTCTTGGCGCTCTACGAGAAGCTCCGCTCCCACAGCGGCCTGGGAGCAGCGAGGCTTCACCGTGGCCGCTGCACCGGATGCCAGCTGGAGATCACAGTTTCGGATCTTGACGCCTACCGCAAGGCCCCGCCAGATGAGGTGCTGAGATGCGTGGAGTGCGACCGGATCCTGGTTCGCACCGCAGACTCTGGGCTGTGATGCCTGGCTGCGACGTGAGGTTCCGTCGGTGATCTCTGTAAGGAGATGGCAGCTCGGAACTGACCGGAGTCACCGTGGAGCTTCCCGAGGCGGCGTCGATCTTCAGGAGGGCTGGGCTCTCTCCCCGCTGAGCGGCTAGAATCCCTGAGGACGAGTCGGCCGGATGATCGCGGCCCGGGCTACCGGGCTGAGGAAAGTCCGGACTCCGCAGAGCAGGGTGGTGGGTAACGCCCACCCGGGGTGACCCGCGGGACAGTGCCACAGAGAACAGACCGCCCGGCCCAGGCCGGGTAAGGGTGAAACGGTGGTGTAAGAGACCACCAGCGTCCCAGGTGACTGGGGCGGCTGGGTAAACCCCACCCGGAGCAAGACCAAGAAGGCCAGTCCGCTGGCCGCGGGACCGTTTGAGCGCTGCTCGCGCGAGGTTCTCGGGTAGGTCGCAGGAGCCCGTCGGCAACGGCTGGCCTCAGATGGATGATCATCGACCACAGAATCCGGCTTACAGGCCGACTCGTCCCCACAGGATCCAGTAAATTGGCCTGTCGGGGACGCAAATCCTATCTGGCTACGGGCTATGCCTGTGTTCGGGAGTGCAATGCATTGAGGATTATTCATGAAGGTGTCGAAAACAGCGAAACTCCTTGTCAGAGCCCAGTTGATAGCAGCTGTGAATAAGCCTCTGGGTGGTCGTCGCTAGGATGGTTTCATGACGAGGCGGCAGATGATCGGCCCGGTGGCGGAGCATGTGGCGATGGAGCTGCGCTCCCAGTGGGGGCGGTTGGAAATGTCCTACGACGCGCTCGCCGAGGTGGCCGGACTCAGTAAGTCAACGGTCATCAAGAGCTTCAAAGGCCAGCAAGCCATAGCCCTAGAGGTCTTTGCGGCGCTGACCAAGGCGCTTTGGGTGGAGCCCGTCAAGCTCTTCGGCGAGGCGGTGGCTGCTGCTCGCGAAGCCGAGACCACGCCCAACACCCCCGACGCCGTCCTTCCGACCCCGGCTGAGGGGTACTGGCTCGCGGCCCGTAGAGGCTCCAGCAGGGGTGCCGCACTGCGTGCCCGTCTAGACGAGGTAGGGAGGAGTCGCAGGACGACGACGGGTGGGGGTCGGCGTGAATGACGGGGGCTTCGATCCGCTG
>CAKZJI010000111.1 GCA_936941515.1 uncultured Propionibacteriaceae bacterium | reverse complement strand
CCTGCTGCCTCCCCTCAGACGGGGATATGTCACCACTACCTCTTGACAGGAGGTGCGACGACGCCTTAGCTACATGTGTAGGGATCGACAACTGTGTCGTCTGGAATCATGTGGAGTCGCTCATGCCCAAGCTTTGGACCCGTATGACAGCTGTCATGGCCACTGCCGTTCTCGGACTCAGCTCCCTCGGCCTCACAGCTCCCCAAGCGGTAGCCGATGACTGCGCTGCGGCAACCCAGGTGTCGCTGTTCACATACAACGATTTCCATGGACGCATCGCCAAGGCAGCTGCCCTGCTCACCCCTGTGGAGAAGGCCCGTGCCGAGAGAGGCGAGGCCAATGTCGGCTTGCTGAGCGTCGGCGATGACATCGGTGGATCGACATTCGAGTCGATGGCCGACAGGGACAATCCGACCCTCTCAGTGCTCGACGCCGCAGGCCTGAACGCCCAGGCTGTGGGCAATCACGAGTTCGACAAGGGCTGGTCTGACCTGGCGGGACGGGTGCATTCCGCGCTTCCGGGAGTCGATCAGCTGGGCGCCAACGTCTACACCAAGGGCACCACCCAGGTGGCCCCTCCCCTGAAGGCATACACGACCTTCACCCTGGGGGATCTTGATGTCGCCGTCATCGGGGCCGTGACCGGTGATCTGCCATCGCTGGTCTCCCCTGCAGGCCTCGCTGACCTGACGATCGGGGATCCCGTGGAAGCGGTGAACAACACCGTCGCCCAGCTGCCTGCCGACATTGATCTCGTCATCGCCGCCATCCATGAGGGTGCCGCCAACGGCTCCAGCACTGGGGATGCCCAGGCCGCGGCCAGCCCGAACTTCAAACGCATGTGGAACGACCTCGATCCCCGGATCTCTGTGGTGCTGAACGGCCACACTCACCAGACCTATTCCTGGACAAATGCCAAAGGGCAGTTGTTCACTCAGGCGGGGTCCTACGCGGCGGCCATCAATGAGCTGCACATTGGGGTGACCGCCGACGGCGCCACCTGCGGAATCACCAACAGCACCATCAAAATCGCCCCCGAGGCAGCCGACACCAGCCTGCCGCGGATTCAGCGGATCTCCGAGATCGTCTCTGCCGCCATCACCAAAGCCGACGAGATCGGAGCAACCGTGATCGGCAATGCCACCGAGGCTATCTCCACACCGACGGGCAACGCTGATGTGCGCAACGTCGAGTCCCCCATGTCGAACCTGGTGGCCGAGATGTTCTACGACGTGCTGAGCAACGGGGATAGCGAGTTCATCGGCATCCAGAACCCGGGAGGAACACGCGACAGCTTTGATCAGGGCGAAATCACCTACAAGGAGGCTGCGCTGGCCCTGCCGTTCGCAAATTCCCTGTTCACCACCCAGCTGACAGGGGCCCAGTTCAAAACGGTCCTGGAGCAGCAGTGGCAGCGCAACAGTCAGGGAAAGGCACCCTCTCGTCCCTTCCTTCGCCTCGGGCTCTCCAGCAATGTCTCCTACACCTATGACGAGTCCCGCACCGAGGGCGACCGCATCACAGGCATCCATGTGAACGGCGTCCCCATGGATCCCCAGAAGCTCTACACCGTGGGCTCCGGCTCTTTCCTCATCGCCGGTGGCGACAACTTCCACGAACTCGCCAAGGGCGTGAACACGAAAGACACAGGTCGCGCCGACCTGGAGGCCTGGACTGAGTGGGTCAAAGGCAGAGGTACGGTGAGCCCGTCGTATGTGAAACGCGGGGTGCCAGTGGCCGTCGCGCCGGCTGAGGTGATGCGGGGTGGATCACCGAGTGTCTTCAGCTTCGACGTCGCAACGAATGCCGTGTCCCCAGAGACCGTCGACTTCCTGTTGGGCTCGGCGACGGGAAATGCCCCGAAGGATCCTCGGAAGGTCTCCCCCGCCCAGCCCAACACGCAGGTTGACGCCTATCTCGGTGACCTGAAAGTGGGGTCCAGCACTGTTGCTGACGGCCGGGCCCGTGTCACGGTGACGATTCCAGCGGATTGCTCGCTGAAGCTGGGGGTAACCACCCTCACGTTCCGATTCACCCCCTCTGGAACCACCGCCCACATCCCCGTCACTCTCACCGGCGACGACTCCTCATGCACTGGCCAACCGACGACAGAGCCAAGCGCACACCCCAACCCAAGACCACGTCCGGCGCCGAAGCTTCCGAAGACCGGGATGTGACGGCCCTGGTGTGGGGCTGGGAAGCTTCCCAGCCCCACACTCTCGTCAGACAAAGTGCTGTTGGCGTGGGTGTCGCCGCCCATTCAGCCAGGCCCCCAGCCATGTGCTGCGTACCAGCCAGTGGTAGCTCAGCAGCAACAGCGCCAAAGTGATCGCCCAGGTCGCGGCGAGTTTCACCAGGATCGGCCAGGACAGGTCCGCCAGGGGAATCTCGATCGCCACCAGGAGAGGCAGATGCATGAGGTACATCCAATATGAGGCATCCGCCAGGTAGCGGACTCCTGGATGCTCCCGGTTGAGGAATCTCACGCCGAGCCCCAGCATGCCGTAGACGAGCAGCCAGCTGGCGACAGCCACCAGGGAGGCTGTCGCGAACCCGGGAAGCGACGGCGCCCACGCGGCCAGGGCCAGCGCCACACCCCCGCATAGCATCGGCAGCCATCTGCTGGCTATCCGGTTCAGGGCTTCCGGGGATGCATGCAGGAACCAGCCAGACAGGAACGCACCCAGGTAGCCCAGCAGGGGCACAGGTTCGGGAATGATGGTTGTGGGGGCGACGATCCCAGCAGTCGGTGGCTCCTGCTGCAGCAGCAGAGTCAGCAGATGGATCCCTGCGGGAAGCAGGAAACCCAGGGGAGCCGCCAGGAGAGTGCCGACCCTTCCCGCCAGTTCCCCTGCCCTCTGGGCCCCGAGCATTCGCAGCAGCAGAAAACGGGCCGCCAACACCAGGGCTGTCAGTTCGAACAGCACCAGAAGAAACCAGAGCTGGCCGGGGGTGAGCATCTGCAACGGGGTTGCGGACACCACGGGCGGTTGCAGGCCACGGTAGGCAGCGGCCAACCCCGCGAGAATCCCCAGCGGGAACACGGCGAACGGCCAGAAGGCGAACACCGGCAGCAGGATCCGTTTGCTCCGGTCCTTGAGGTACGTTCTCGCACCCCGCCGCAGCGTCACCATCCGTCCGAAGTAGCCTGCCAACAGCATGAACAGCGACATCCGGAACAGGTGGATCATCCCCACGGTCACCATCGCGGTGAGTGACGTGCGGCTGTCGTTGATCATCCATGGGATGTCAGTGAAGGGTATGAGGGAGTGGAGCACGATGCCGAGCAACAGCGCTCCGGCACGAACGGCGTCCAGTCCGTGCAGTCGGGTTGGGCTGGTCATATGGTGAACGTATTCCGCAACTCTCGCTCGTCGCGATCCTCCGATCGGATGATGCCGTCATCACATCGTGGCAAGGACAATTGAAGGATGAGCCCCCAGTTGTCGCACGTCGCCCGGTGGGTGCCGTTCCTGCTGCTTATCATGTCGTTCCTGATCGGCTGGGCCTTCCTGGGGCTCATCGTGTCTGGTCAGGACATGGTGGCCTCCCTGTACCCCAGTGGCATCCTTGCAGCGGGCAGGATCATCATCCTGCGATGGGCTCCCCAGCATGGGAGTCGGGCCGCTATGGCGTGGGTGGTGTTCAATCTGTCGCTGACATTCATCGGCTGTCTCTTCAACCCGTTTCTCAGCATCTACTCGTTTTCCGGCTACATCGACATCGAGTACCTGCTGGAGTCCCGGCATGCGGTTCCCGCGGGGATTTCCACCGCGATGGTGACGGCGGCTGGGCAGGCCGGAGGCCTTCGCGGCATGTCTGCGGTTGTCTGGTCATACCCGCTGCTTGCGGCGGTGAATATCGGCATCATGCTGGTGATGCTCGCAACTAGACGTGACCGGGACCGTCAGGTGCGAGCTAAGGAGGCCGCCATGCGGCAGCTCGCGGAGACCAAGGCCGTCAATCTGGAGCTGCACCAGTACCTGGTGGAGCAGGCCCGCTGCATGGGCATTGAGCAGGAACGCGGCCGGCTGTCACGTGAGATCCATGACACCGTCGCCCAGGGGCTCATCGGGGTGATCCGCCAGCTGGAAGCCGTTCCCGCACATCTTGACGCAACCATCCAGGTGCGTCTTGACAGGGCTGAGTCAGCGGCACGGGATTGCCTGGTCGAGGCCCGCCGCGCGGTGAGGGCACTCGGTCCGCGAGAGCTGGAGCAGGCTCCCCTGCCGGAGGCGCTGCACCGGATCATCGCCAGCTGGGCACGGCTGCACCGAATCTTCGCGGAGTTCGATGCTGACGAGGCTCCCGCGCCGTCTCGGCATGACGCGGTGCTCATCCGGGTGGCTCAGGAGGCGCTCGCGAACATCGCCAGGCACAGCCAAGCTCAGGCAGTGCATGTGAGGCTGGTTGCAGGCGGCACCGGCCCGGAGCTTACTGTTCGAGACGATGGGCGGGGCTTCACACCGGATATCGGTGTGGGCAGTGGGCTGCGTGGTATGCGGCAACGCCTTGAGGAGGCTGGGGGCAGCCTCCGCATTGAGTCCGCACCGGGGGCTGGCTGCACCATGATCGCGGAGGTGCCAGCATGACGTGGCGTCTTGTGATCGTTGACGACCAT
Organism: uncultured Propionibacteriaceae bacterium; assembly: GCA_936941515.1. GTDB lineage: Bacteria > Actinomycetota > Actinomycetes > Propionibacteriales > Propionibacteriaceae > Arachnia. Next base: position 1,797 of record CAKZJI010000111.1, on the reverse strand, counting down.
CCGATTGTGCGGGATGGTTTGCAAGGGGTCCTGTCGTCGCAGGGTGACTTTGCGGTCGTCGGTCAGGCCGGCAGCGGTTCCGAGGCTTTGGCCGTGGTTGCCGCCACCGATCCGGATCTGGTGCTGATGGACCTTCGGATGCCCGATGGCGACGGATTCACCGCTATCCGGGAGATGCGTCGGCGTGGGCCGCGTCCACGGGTGCTGGTGCTCACCACCTACGACAATGCCAGTGATGTGCGGAGAGCAGCTGCGGCCGGTGCTGACGGCTACCTGTTGAAGGACCTGCCTCGCAACGAGTTGGTGGAGGCGGTGCGGACTCTGCTCACGGACGGCAGTTCCTCCCCTGCACTCCAGCCGCATCCGCAGGCCCCAGGGCTGACCGATCGTGAGATTGAGGTCCTGGAGTGTGTGGCGGAGGGGCTCACGAATCGGGCGATGGGCAGGCGGCTTGGGATCAGTGAGGGCACCGTCAAGACGCATCTGGCTCACATCTACGCGAAACTCAATGTCCAGGATCGAGCCGCCGCCGTCCACGAGGCCTGGGAGCGGGGCCTCGTATAGACCCGCGATCACCGTCATCTGCCTGTCTCACAGCATCGGAGGCCCTCAACGTCAACAAGCAGACCAGCAGGTCCTACAGCATGGAATGGATTTCGGGCACTGGCCAAGTTCAGCTGTCGCTCGGAAGTGAACCCGTCATCGGCAGCTTCCGTTCAGGACTGGGCTTTGAGAAACTCCTCCAGTTCCTCACGGGTTGGCGGGTTGGCGCCATCACGCATGCAGACGATGGCGGAGGCTCCCGCACCGTATCGGAGCGCTCCCTCCAGGTCATCGGGCCGCCGAGAGTAGGAGGCCAGGAACCCGGACATGAAGGTGTCCCCAGCTCCCACAGTGTCCACCAGGTCGATCTTGTGGCCAGGAACCCGGATCTGTCTGCCATCCGGTTTGATGGCCACAGCTCCATCTGGTCCGAGTGTGACGATGCACAATGCCAGGCCGTACTCAGCGCACCATGCCTCAGCGTAGGGAATCGGGTCAGGGTCATCGACGAGCCAGCTGATGTCCTCGTCGCTGGCTTTGACAATGCCCCCGCCCGCACCGACTGCTGCTATGAGTTGCTCAACCCGCTGGAAATACTCGATCCGGTCTGGCAGCACCGTGGGCCGAACGTTGATGTCGTAGCTCAACGACGCTGGGGTGGAGCGCACGAAATTCAAGACTGCTCTGGCGCCGGGTCCCGTGACGGTACCGATTGACCCAAAATGGAACCAGTCGTTCTCACGCAGTTCGGGGAACTCCCCCGCACGCCACCCGAAGTTCGAGGTCTCGTGGAAGTGGAAGGTGTAGGAGGCCCTCCCCTCGACGTCGAGGGAGACCACCGCCACTGAGGTTGCCTCAGCAGTGCGGACGGACAGATCCGTGGCAACTCCGTTGGTCTGGAGGTGCCGCTCAATCTGCGTGCCGAAGGCATCACCTCCCAGTCTTCCGAGGAAGTGACTCTCCTCACCCAGCCGGGCAAGCCCGAGCGCCGTGTTCATGGGGCCGCCTCCGCAGAGCGCAGCCCACCGGGTTTCAGCTGAGGACGCCTGCTCTCTGGGCAGCAAATCGACGAGAGCCTCACCGCATACCACGAAACGCATGAACCTACATTAGTGGTGTATTGATGCGTTGGGAGGCCCCATCCCAGATCTGGGTGGCCGCACTGCCAGATGGTGAAGCGCACGCAGCAGAGGAAGCAGCCGATGCTCGGGGTCCAGAGCCTCCAGTTGCATGACACAGTCCGTGTGCTGGGCT
>CAKZJI010000110.1 GCA_936941515.1 uncultured Propionibacteriaceae bacterium | reverse complement strand
TGGAGACGTTCACGGCGCCGAGCATGAGCAGCTGGGCGGTGGTGTTAGAGGCCTCACCGATGAATCGGGGCAGCACGGCCAGGAAGAACAGGATCAGCTTCGGGTTAGTCAGGCTCACCAGCAGGCCCCGCAGGTACCAGCGCTGGGACGGCGCCTCGGCAGGGGTGGCTGCGGTGGTCCGGGCATGACGGGCGGTGCTGATGGCCAGCCAGAGTAGGTAGGCGCAGCCGAGTAGCTTCACGAACGCCAGGGCCCCGGGGTAGGCCGCGGCCAGGGCGCCGAGGCCGAAGGCGACGGCGCCGGCGTAGGCGGCCATGCCGGTGCCGATGCCCAGGATCGCTCGGATCGCGGCCGCGCGACCGCCCTGGAGCCCGACGGCGAGCATGTAGGTCATGTCCGGGCCCGGGGGTGCCAGGAAGACGAGGATGACCCCGATGAAGGCGGGCAGGACGGTGAAATCGAGCATGACTGGGCGGCGCCTTATAGTCGTGGGAGGGCTCGGGCCGGGCCAGCCTAGCCGGTTCCACCGACACCCCAAGGTGCCCGTGATCCTTCACCCCGCCGCGAACTGCGGTCCGATGCCGCAGGACGAGCACCCCACCGGTCAAGCTCCAGGGCCCCGATGCGGGTATGCATCATATTCGCGCGTTTGTGCAATCTTCGCTGCATCTCGACACTTCAGGCGCCGAGGCTGTCGAGATGCGATGAAGATGGCACAGGCCACGCCTGCAGGATCGCTCTTTCCGGATTGCCGCTACTCCGTGTGCAGGGCGAGTGATTAGCAACGGAGACGGCTGGGTGCCCTAGGTTGATGCCATGGCTCAGGTGTGGCGTCGTCCAGCAAGCGGTCTCGCCCTCGCCTATGCCGTCGGGCCCGTGGCGCCAGGTGGGCATGTCAATGTCCCCGACGGCCGATGCGGCCTCGTCTGGGCAGACTCCACAGTGTGGTGGCTTGGCCCGGCGACGCGTCCCTGGATTCCTGACCGAGCGCTCGACACCGTCATCGGGATCCGCTTCAGCTATGTGACCGGACACGGGTTCGCCGGGACCTCGCTGGGCCCGTGGCGCGACATGCGAGTTGAGCTCAGCGAGTTGCAGAGCCACGCAGCACAAGCCGCCGAGCTGAAGCTCACGCTGGCCGCATGCACCTCACCTGCTCGACAGGCAGCAGTCCTCTTGGGGTACGCATCCGCACATGCCACCTCTGCCGACAATGCAGCAGTCCAGATGCTGGAGGCGGCACGGAGGGGAGATTCGGTGTCGGCAGTCGCCGCTCGACTCGGCCTCTCGACGCGTCAGGTGCATCGTCGGTCCCAGGATGTCTTCGGCATGCCGCTGTCCACCCTGCGCAGGATCATCCGACTTCACCGAACCAGCGCGGCGCGGGGAAGGGGGGCCACAGCGACCCTGGCTTCGTTGGCGGCGGAAAGTGGGTTCAGCGACCAGGCGCATCTGGCACGGGAGTGCCGCGCGCTCACATTGGCCCCGCCTTCCCGTGCCCTCATCCCTGGAGGTGTCGCAGTGTCTGATTCGTTCAAGCCGGCCCCTCGGCCCACCTTCTAGTGTCCCGGGTATGCAGACGTGGGAAGAGATCATCGAAGCCATCCAGGCGGCACTTGCTGGGCGTAGTGCCGAAGCGCGAGAGGCCCTGCAAGCATGCTGGGGCCGCTCGGACCCTCGTGACGCCGCGCAACGTTGCGTGATCGCCCACTATCTGGCTGATCAGCAAGATGATCTCCATGACGAGATCGCCTGGGACGAGCGAGCACTGGCGGCATTCGCTGACGTCGCTGAGGACGCACTTGTCCCTGTGGGGGTGCCGTCCACGGCCGGATTTGCTGTCAGTCTGCACCTGAACCTCGGAGACGGCTACCTCCGCGCTGGCGAGCTGGCCAAGGCGCGCGTCCAGGTGCAGGAAGCTCAATCAGCAGTTCACCTGCTCCCCGCCGAGGGCTACGGGGCGATGATCCGCGGAGGCGTGGAACGACTCGCCACCCGCGTCGAGGCCGCTTCCTGAGCGAGACGAGCGACTGTTCTCACCATCAGACCTTGAGGTTTGTTGCCGAGACGCGCCGAAGTATGCACGGCAGTGTCATCTCGCAAGCTGCAGTACGGCTTCGGTTACTACCACTCGCACGGGCTCGTCTCACCGGTCACGCGTAGCGAGCCCATGCCCTAGGTCGAACTGCCTATCTGCCGCCTCCAAGATCTGCGCCCATTCCCCCGGCGTTGGGTGATGACCCATCCCGGCGACCTCGAGCAGGGCGCTTGCCGGGGTGACGCCGGCGAGTCTGCGCCCCTGATCAGGTGGTGTCATGGTGTCCTCTGTTCCGACCACGACCAGCAACGGATGGATCAGCCGATCTGCGTGACTCAGCGGAGACGAGTCCTGCCACTGCCGCGACTGCAGGGTCGTTTCCAGATACCGACGGACCCCGCTGAAAGCTGTGTCCCGAGCAAAGGAGTGCAGCTCAGCTGGGGCGCTGACCAGCACTACACCATCGAGGGCCCCGGCAGGCTGATCCGCTGCGGCCAGGGCTGCCATCAGCCCTCCCATGGAGAACCCCACCAGCACGATGCCTGACACGTCCGGCTGCCTACGGATCCAGGCCAGGACTCGTGAGATGTCAAGGGAGGCGCTGAGCCCGTAGTCGTCGACGCCGGTGGAACCGTGCCAGCCGCGCAGGGAGATGCTCACCGCGTGCCATCCACGATCGAGCACCTGGCGTGCGACCGGGGCCATGGTCGAAGCATCCTCACCCCACCCGTGCAGCAACAGGATTGCTGGCGCCTGCCGGTCACGCCACCAGGCGTACCCGCCCAGCTGCACGTCCTCGAACTCCAACAACACCGGGACCGCGCCGGGAAGACGGGGCAGCACCGTGGTGCCGGTTGGGTGTGGGGTCAGCGGGCTCTCCATGAACCCATGGCAGTCCCGTGGTGCGCGGACGTCAAGATTCCCAGCGGGTTTTTCGGGTGGCGAGCAGGGCGTGGTCCGTGGCCCGAAGGCACCGACTGTGTCAAAATCTCAGGCCCCCAGACCGATATGCAGCATACTCGCGCGTTTGTGCAATCTTCGCCGCATCTCAACATCAACCCTTCAGGTCCTGATCGGCGTATGAATCAAATTGGCGCGTTTTTGAAATCTTCGTTACATCTCGACAGCATGTCAAGGTTCCAGGCGCTCTGGGGCGTATGTCGAGAGGCAACGAAGATTTCACACGACACGCTCCGAACTCTTCGCAGAGCCGACTCTCACACCGTCGGTGTGAAAAGTCGGCGTCTCGACCAACGTCTCCGGTCAGTACATCTAGAAGGGGGATGGGTGTAGGTTCTCGGCGCTCATGTCGTTGTGCCGAGCCTCTGACCTGGGAGACGACATCCCGGTGAGATCGTTCTTGTCGCATGATTCTGTCGGTTTCCTCAGGTGGCCTCGATAGGGCGCATCAAGCCGCGCGCAGTCCGCCCAGGCCCGGTAATGGTGGGCAGACGAACTTCATTGCTACACAGTTGCAGGTCCCTGCTCATTTGTTGCGTCCCGAAGCGACGAGAGCTTTGACGATCGCCGCGGCATGGACCGGCGCCGCCGTTGGGATGGTTAACTCGCCGGTCACCACCTTGTCGTTGCCTTCCTCGGTCAGCACCCATGACGCGGATACGGCCGTGGCGGTGTCGTCACGCGAGACGAGCACGAAGTCATCCTGATCACTTGTCCAGGGGACATCGGGACGAAACGAATCTGGGGTCAGGATGACTTCCGCATCCTCGCCACAGTTCTGCCATTCAACGGGGTATGAAGCGGGCCGGAAGTTCGTGATTGGAGGGACCACGCTGAAGCCCATCGGTGTTGGAGGGTCGATGACTGGTTCAGCGAGCTCGTGGAGATCAGCCTCGTTCAGGTCTTGCCAGTCGATGACTTCGCAGTTGCTGAACGTGATCGTCAGGTGAGGCTTCGAGACAAATCGGCCTCGACTGACCACCTGGATACCGGCCCCATCCAGCCCGACTCCGAGCAAGTGCCGTCGTCCGTTCTCTAGCTGGACCGCTTCCTTGGCGTGCCATTCGGCTAGAGACTGCTCGCGGTCTTCGTCGGTCAGCCGTTTGAAGGGCCCGTTGGCTAGGAGAGTCTCGAATGTGAAAGATCGGCTGGGCTTCGATCGCTCGTCTTGCTGTGCCTTCTCGAACTCCTTCAACCGAAGTTCACGTGCACTCACGAGTACCTCGCGCACATTCTGAACGACGTGGATCTCGCCGGCCACCCC